>JBMOIL010000035.1:0-18081 GCA_049317345.1 Candidatus Nanopelagicales bacterium | reverse complement strand
ATGGTGAAGGCCGTGTCGAAGGGTTCGGCGAGAGCTTCAGTGATGAGCAGTTCGCGCTTGTACGGCGTCACGGGGAGATCGACTCCGACGTACGCCGCGATCTCCGGGGACCAGGCGCCCGCGCAGTCGATGACGCAGCCGGTCGCCACGTCGCCGTCAGTGGTCTGCACGGAGGTGATCTCGCCACCCGATGATGAGATACCGGTCACCGCGACCCCCGTGCGGACGGTGGCACCGAGGCGACGTGCACCCGTGGCATAGCCGAGGACGACGGACTCCGGCGTGCAGTGGCCATCCTGGGGCGACCAGGCTGCAGCGAGCACACCTTCGGGATCAAGGAGAGGAGAGAGTCGGCAGGCTTCCTCGACATCCACCATGCGGGACTCCACGCCCAGGGAGTTCTGCAGCGCGACGGATGCGGTGAAGAGCTCGACGTCCTCCGGTCGGGTGAGCACGAAGAGGTAGCCGCTGCGGTGCAGGTCGATCTCCTGCCCGGGGCGCTGCGGGAAGTCGGCGAAGAGATCGAGCGAGCGCTTGCCCAGCATGATGTTGAGCTCGTCGGAGAAGTTGGCACGCACGCCACCGGCAGCCTTGGACGTGGATCCTCCGGAGAGCTCACCGCGCTCGAGGAGGACGACGTCGACGCCTGCCTCGGCGAGGTGGAACGCCGCCGAAGCACCCATGACGCCACCGCCCACGATGACGACATCTGATGCCGTAGGAAGGGTCACAGCCGGAAGTCGGGATCGAAGGGCAGCTCAGCCACATCCATCTGGGCCTTCTGCAGTTTGCCGCTGTAATCCCAGTTCATGGACTGCCAGCGGGTGAACTGGTCGAGGACCCAGATGCCGCTCTGACGCGAGCCGTTGCCACTGAGGCCATTGCCGCCGAAGGGAAGGTGCGCCTCGGCGCCGGAGGTCGAGTTGTTGACTGACATCATGCCTGCGGAGATCCCCTGCCGGAAGCGCCAGACCGACTTCGGATCCGAGGTGTAGATGGCGCTCGACAGGCCGTAGCCGTGGCCGTTGGCGAGCTCGATCGCCTCATCGAGTGTGTCGAAGACGCCCATGGTGACGAGGGGACCGAAGGTCTCGGTGTCGTAGAGGGTGTCGCCCGGGCGCACACCATCGACGATCGTCGGGTGGGCGAACCATCCCGCATCGGGGTCGCCAATGAAGCCCGCGCGCGGATTGTGCGACGTGATCCGGCCCACTCCGGTGGACCCGTAGACCGTCTGATGGTCCTGGATGAGGCCGAGGTGCTTCTCATGCGTGAGCAGGTACTTCTCGTCGATCATCGGGCCGTAGAGCACTGCCTCGAAGGGATCGCCGATGACGGCGCTTTCGACCGCGTGCACATAGCGCTCGCGCACAGCGTCATAGATGTCGCGGTGCACCCACAGGGTGCCGAGGGAGGTGCAGCGCTGACCCGCCGTGCCGAAGCCGGCAAAGAGTGCGCCCTCGACGACGAGGTCGATATCGGCGTCGGGCATGACCACCATGGGGTTCTTGCCACCGAGCTCGAGGCACGGGGACTGCAGGTGACGACCCGCGAGCTCGCTGAGTCGACGACCCACCTCGGTCGACCCGGTGAAGCCGACCTTCTGCACAAGTCGCTGCTGCAGGGCTGACTCAAGACCGTCGTAGGTAGAGGGACCATCGGCGACGACGAGCTTGAGCACGTCGCGCGGGACACCACCGGCGTAGAAAATCTCCACCATCGCCTTGGCGATCGCCGCTGTCTGCTCTGCAGGCTTCCAGACGATCGTGTTGCCGGTGACGAGCGCGGGGATGATGTACCAGGAGGGCACCGCGGCCGGGAAGTTGCCCGCCGTGATGATCATCGCCGTGCCGACCGGCACGCGGAAGGTGAAGAGTTGCTTGTCCGGCATCTCACTCGGGACGGTCTGGCCGTAGAGCCGCCTGCCTTCACCGAGGAAGAAATCGCAGGTGTCGATGACCTCCTGCACGTCTCCCAGCGCCTCGGCGTACACCTTGCCCATCTCGCGCGTGACCAGGCGGGACAGCGCCTCCTTGTTGGCCTCGAAGAGTCGACCCACCTGCGCGATGACGCGCCCGCGCGCGGGGGCCGGCACCGCGGCCCAGCCCGGCTGTGCGGCATGGGCGGCTTCGCATGCGGCGAGGACATCGGCACTTGTCGCGAGCGGCACCTCGGTGACGACATCATCGAATCGGGCGGGGTTGCGTGAGACATAGGTGGACATGGGCCCGATCCTCCCACCGTGGGACGCGATCCCCGCGCGAGCCCCACTTCCCGAGAGGTCGGGTAACCTCTGACAGGCTTACGGCGTGAGCGCTGACCACACCGTCGGCACGGCAATGCTTCATTTGGTGGCATCCCAGGGCATTCCCGTCGTCTTCGGGCTGCCCGGGGTGCACAACCTCGCGTTCTGGTCGAGCGACTCACCCGTGCGGGTTATCGGGGTGCGCCATGAGCAGGCCGCCGTCTACGCCGCCGACGGCTACGCTCGGGCGACCGGTCGTCTTGGTGTCGCCTTCTCCACGACCGGACCCGGTGCGGTCAACGGCATCGCCGCCTTCGGCGAGGCCTGCGTCAGCGGCTCCCCCTTGCTGCTGATCTCCAGCGACGTGTCCACCGCGCTACGCCATCCGGACGGCCCGCGCGGGATCCTCCACGAGATGGCCGATCAGGCCGCACCTTTCGCGGCCTTCGGCGTGCGCGCCATCACCGCATCCACGGCCGAGGAAGCACTTGCTGAAGTTGCTGACGCGCTGTCTCGCGCGCAGGCCTCACCAGCGCAGCCGACGTATCTCGGCGTGCCGTCGGACATCCTCAGCTCTCCATGGACCGCGCCGCTGCCGGTAGTGCCGCCGCCTCCCGCACACACGGCACCAGCACCCGAGGGCGTGGAGGCTCTCGCCGAACTCATCCGCACCTGCTCACGCGTCATCGTGTGGGTTGGTGGCGGCGTCACGCAAGCAGGAACCGAGGGTGAGCAGGCAGTCGTGGCGCTGGCCGAGCGGCTCGGCGCGCCCGTGGTCACGACGTACGCCGGACGCGGGGTGATGGCAGGTCACCCGCTCGCTGTCGAAGCATCGGTGCATGAGCCGGAGGTCGGCTCACTCATCGCGAGTGCTGACCTCCTTCTGGTCGTCGGGTCCGGCTTCGACGCGATGAACACCAAGAACTGGAAGATGCCGATGCCTCAGCGTCGCGCGGCAATCGGCCTCGGCAGTGAGCTGCCACGCACCATTGCCTGGGACGTGCTCCTCCAGGCCGATCTCGTCGAAGCACTCGGCACGCTCGAGGCCTCCCTCGGTGACGTGCACCGCAATCCCTGGAACGACGTACCCCTCCGTGAGGTGATCCGCACCCGCGTCGCCGCTGACGAGCGCACGGCAGACGCAGTGGAGTTCGTCGATGCTGTCGAGCTCTGGCCCGCCGACGGCGTCATCGTCACTGACATGTGCATCCCGGGTTACTGGACGAGCAGTCACGCAGTGCAGCCGCGCTCGCGGCGGCTGATCAACCCCGTGGGTTGGGGCACGCTCGGCTTCGCGTTGCCCGCGGCGATGGGCCCGGCTTCCGCGGGGATGCGCACGCTCGCCGTGTGTGGTGATGGCGGCCCGATGTTTGCCCTGGGTGAGCTCGCAACCTACGTGCAGGAGCGCCTGCCCGTCACGCTCATCATCGTCGATGACGGCGGCTACGGAATGCTGCGCTTCGACCAAAAGGTCTTCGGCCACGAGCACCGTGGTGTCGACCTGGTGACTCCTGACTGGGCGCTGCTCGCGCAGTCGTTCGGGATCCCCTTCACCGAGGTGACCGATGGCGCCACGCTGCGGGCCGCGCTGGCCGAGTCCGCCCGGCACGACGGCCCGTCGATGATCGTGCAGCGTGCCGAGTTCTTCCCGCCCGCCTCGACGAGCCCCCGCTGGTTCGAGTCAGTGCCTGGCAACACCGAAACGGCGTAGGGCGGCCCCGACCACCCGTCCGACCAGGCAATTGTGCGGCTGAGTATCGATGTGACTCGCGCGCAGCCGCACAATCCGCCAGCGGAGCGGGCCCTCGGCTGTGGATGAGTGCCACGCCCGCGTCTCAACTTGGTCCATGCTCTCCAGGTGCCCGGCGACTCCGACTCGTTGCGCGCCCTTGCGCGCCTGCGGCACGGAGTCGTGTCGAGGGACGAGGCAATTCAGGCGGGCTTCTCCCACTACGCCATTCGCCATCGCATTGAGAGTGGAATGTGGGCCCCGTGCGGTCGGGCGATCATCATCCGGGACCTTCATCGAGCCGGAGACGCCGCTACCGCGTGGATCATCCACCTGCACACGGGCCCGCGATCCCAGGTCAGCGGTCCTCTTGCGATGCGCCTCCAAGGCTGGGAAACGCCTGGCTCAGACCACCTCATGGTGAATCCCTCGGATTGCCGGTCCTCTATCGACCTAGAGCTGCGAGTGCTACGACGGACAGCGTCGCCATGCGTGCGCCTCTCCGGCCTACCTCCCCTTGTTCCCAGGTTGGACGCCCTTGCCGACACCCTCATCCACCGGTCGGAGCAGGGCGCTCGAGACCTGTTGGACAGGGCTCTCCAACGGCGATGGATCGAACCAGCGGACGTAGACCTCCTCATCGATGGGCGCTCCGGACCCGGTCGTCGCGGTCAACGGAGATTGCTGCGATTGCGCGATCGTGCGGCCAGTGGGTCACGGTCAGAGGCAGAGCAGCGCATGGGAGCACTCCTGAGACGCACTCGCGGTAACTGGATCGCCAACTACGCCGTGCGCGATGAGCACGGTCGGGTGCTGGCCGAGATCGACTTTGCTGACCCCCATCTCATGATCGCCGTAGAGGTCGACGGTCGTGCGTTTCACTCTGATCGTCGCTCCTTCGAGCGTGACCGCAAGCGCCAGAACATGCTCACCCTGCGCGGCTGGACCGTGCTGCGATTCACATGGGAGCGAATCGTCTCCGACCCTGCCGGTGTCATGGCGGAAGTGATCGCGGCGACCTCCGCTCGAGCTTCCTGACGGGCGCGCACACGCGGATTGTGCGGCTGAGTATCGATGTGACTCGCTCTCAGCCGCACAATTGAAAACGCCTAGCCTTTGCGGCCGATGATGAGGTCCGCGACGAGGCCGGTCCACCCGGTCTGGTGCGAAGCGCCGAGACCGGCGCCGTTGTCGCCGTGGAAGTACTCGTAGAACAGGGGGTCGTGCCAGCGCGGATCCTTTTGGAAGCGCTCCGAACCTCCAAACACCGGTCGCGTGCCGTCGGGGGTCTCCTCGAAGACGGAGATAAGGCGCCTACGGATCTCAGCCGCTACCTCCTGGAGATTCATCATCACGCCACTTCCCGTCGGGCACTCCACGGTGAAGTCGTCGCCGAGGTAGAGGTAATAGCGTTCAAGGGCCTCGATGACGAGATGGTTAATGGGGAACCAGACGGGGCCCCGCCAATTGGAGTTGCCGCCGTAGATCGGCGTCGTGGACTCCGCAGGCTCGTAGTCGATTCCGTACTCCTGCCCGTCGACATTGATCTGGTACGGCGCTCCTTCGAGCCGCTTCGACACGGATCTCAGGCCGTGGGGCGAGAGCATGGAGTCCTCGCTCAGCACTTCCAGGAGCACCCGGCGCAGGCGATCGGGATCGACCACCGTGAGCAGCGCCTTGTTGCCCGTCTCGTCGTGGCGCAGCTGCAGGAAGCCCGTGCTGTGCTGGTTGTCGTTGGCCTCATGCCCGATCCCTCGTCGGCGTAGGAAGTCAGCGATGCGCTGCTGATAGCGCGGCGATGCCGCGAGCCGCGAGCCCTGGTCGATGAAGGCACCCGCGAGTACCGGAATCACGCCGACGAGCGAGCGCACCCGGATCGGCTCGCGACTGCCATCGGGTCGCACGAGCTGGTCGTAGAAGAAGCCGTCCTCGGCGTCGAAGAGGCCGACGCTTGCCATGCCGTCGGTGATGGTCGCAAAGTGCTCGAGGAACTTCAGTGCCATCGGGGCGTAGGCATCGTCATGCGGAGCCAGTCGGATAGCCATGCGCAGCATCATGAGCGCGTAGAAGGCCATCCACGACGTGCCATCCGCCTGCTCGATGACGTAACCCTCGGGAAGGTGCGACCGGTCGATCGGCCCGATGTTGTCCAGGCCCAGGAAGCCACCCTCAAAGACGTTGTTGCCCTCGCGGTCCACCTTGTTGACCCACCAGGTGAAGTTGATGACCAGCTTCTGGAAGACGCGTGCAAGGAAGTCGATGTCACGTGCGCCGTCGATCTCGAAGACCCGGATCGCGGCCCAGGCGTGCACCGGTGGGTTGACGTCGTCGAAGTTCCATTCGTACGCCGGGAGCGCGCCGTTGGGGTGCATGTACCACTCGCGGAGCATGAGCAGCAGTTGGTATTTCGCGTACTCCGCGTCGATGTGCGAGAAGACGACGGTGTGGAAGGCGAGGTCCCATGCGGCAAACCAGGGATACTCCCACGAGTCGGGCATCGACATGACGTCATAAGCGTCGAGGTGACGCCACCGCATGTTGCGGGAGTGTGCATGTCCCGGCGGAGGCGGTGGCTCGGTGGGATCGCCGTCCAGCCATCGCGACACGTCGTACCGGAATAACTGCTTGCACCAGACCATGCCGGCAAAGGCGCGACGCATGATGTCTGCCTGATCGGCCGAGGCGTGCGGCGGCGTGAGCCCGGCGTAGAAGTCATCGGCTTCGCGCTCGCGCGTCTCCATGAGAGCGTCGAAGCGGCTCTCGGCCCAACCGGGATCCGGGTGATCACCCTCGCTGGGCGACCACAGGCGCAGTCGCACCTCCACGGTCTCCCCGGCCGGCACCGTGAGTGCGTAATGCCAGGAGCACTTCGTGCCCTGATGATCGGGATTGACAGTGGCCGCCCCATGGACGACGTAGTCGTTGATGCCGTCTTTGGGATAGGGCCGGTCGAGGGGCGTGCCGAAGACGCGCTGGGTGTTGGTGCGGTTGTCGCAGAAGAGCGCCTCGGGCGAGGTGCCATCCGAGGCCGATGCTGCATCGAGGTGATAGGTGCCCAGCCGCCAGTGATCGGCGACGATGCTGCCCGCGTCCAGGGAGAACTGCGGCACGGGTCGAGCCTTCCCCCAGGACCACGCGTCGCGGAAGATTGCTGTGGGCAGCAGATGCAGGGTGTCGGTGTCAGGTCCGGCATTCGTGACCCGGATGCGGATGGCCGTGTCGGTCGGATCGTTCTTGGCGTAGGCAACATCCACGATCCAGTAGCGGTCCTCGTCGAAGGCCCCGGTGTCGAGCAGCTCGAACTCCGGATCCTGGCGCGTGCGCGAACCATTGACGGACACCAACTGCTCATAGGGGAACGCCGACTGCGGGTAGTGGTAGTGCGCACGCAGCCATGCGTGCGAGGGGGTGGCATCGTCGTACCACCAGTACTCCTTGGCGTCCTCGCCATGATTGCCCTGCCAGCCATCGAGGCCGAAGAATCTGTCCTTCACGTGACTATCGCGGCCGTTCCACATGGCGAGGGAGAAGGCGAGGTCCTGGTGCAGGTCGCAGAAGCCGAGGATGCCGTCCTCGCTCCAGCGGAAGGTCCGCGATCGAGCCTCGTCGTAGGGGAGATAGCGCCAGGCGTCGCCGTCATCGGAGTAGTCCTCGCGGACGGTGCCCCAGGCTCTTTCGGCGAGGTAGGGACCCCAGAGGTACCAGGGCCCGGCCTCCTCCGGTCCAAAGCGGTAGTCACCGCAGTCAGCCATGCGTCCTTGCTCACCAGTCACCCCCCGATCCTGCCCTGATCCGCGCTACCGTGGGCCACCAATCTGCAGGATTCACCGGGAGTTACATGAACCGCCGCATCGCCCTCGTCGCGACGCTCGTCGCTGCCCTCGCCCTGGGCATGGGCATGGGCTCGGCCGCAGCCGCCCCCCTCCCGGGCGGGCTGCCGCTCATCTACGGCGACCGCGGACCCGACGTCCACAAGGCGCAATACCGTCTCGACTGGCTCGGCTACGACCTGCGCAACAAGGAGATCGGCAACGACTTCTTTGGCCGATCGACCAAGGCTGCCGTCAAGGATTTCCAGCGCAAGTTCTTCCTGCCCATCAACGGCAAGCTCAACAAGGACACCTGGAAGATGCTCGACAAGGTCGGCGACCACGTCGGCGAGCTCCCCAAGTCATGCCTGAAGGAGCGGCAGGTCCTGTGCATCGATAAGACTTCCAAGCTCCTGCGCTACGTCCTCAAGGGCAAGGTCGTGCAGACGCTCGATGTGCGCTTCGGTGTGCCCGGTCTGGATACGCCGACCGGGAGCTATCGCGTCTACTACAGGGATCGCTACGCCACCTCGGGCATCAACGGACCCGATCAGCCGCGCGCGCCGATGCCCTACGCCTTGTTCTTCAACGGCGACATCGCAGTCCACTACTCACCGACGTTTGCTGCCAGTGGCTACTACCCCGGTGGCGGCTCGCACGGCTGCGTCAACGTGGCCGACCTCCGGGGTGTGTCCTGGCTCTTCGACCAGATTCCTGTCGGCACCCTCGTGCACGTCTACTGGAGCTAGAGGCGCGTGAGCGCTCGCGTCGTACTCCTGGGCTATGGCCTCGCCGGTCGCGTTTTCCACGCGCCGCTCATCGGAGTCGAGCCCGATCTCGATCTCATCGCGGTCGTGACCTCCGACCCTGAGCGGCAAGCGCAGGCTCGGTCCGATCTGCCCGGGGTCGAAGTCCTCGCCACAGCCGAGGAGGCCTGGGCAAGCGGCGCAGATCTTGCCGTCGTGGCCACGGCCAACTCAGCCCACGTGCCCCAGGCGACCGCTGCCCTCAACGCCGACATGCATGTCGTCGTCGACAAGCCCCTCGCTGGCTCCGCGGCCGAGGCACAGGCGCTGCTCGATCTCGCGCAGTCACAGGGCCGCCAACTCCATGTCTTCCAGAATCGGCGGTGGGACTCCGAGATCCTCACCGCGCGGCGCGCTATCCGCGACGGACTCGTCGGCACCCCGCACCGGCTCGAGTCACGCTTCGAGCGGTGGCGGCCTACGCCGAAGGGCGGCTGGCGCGAGGAGGGGCCGGTCGAAGACCTGCCCGGCCTGCTGTATGACCTGGGTGCACATCTTGTCGACCAGGCGATTCATCTTCTGGGGCCGGTGGATCGCGTCTTCGCGAGCGTACGCCGGGTGCGGCCGGGTGCCACCGCCGACGACGACACGCAGGTAATCCTCCAGCACATCTCGGGGGCAGTGAGCATCCTCAGCGTGAGCGCGGCGTCGGCCTTCGCCGGACCTCGGCTGCGTCTCCTGGGCACCGGAGGCGGCCTCTGGATCGACACCCTCGACACCCAGGAGGATGCCCTCCGAGACGGGCGCCTGCCCACCGACGACGACTGGGGCCGAGAGGCCGACGACGCCTGGGTGGTCACCGACACCGCTGCGCCCCGTGCCCTCACGCGCGAGCGCGGTGACTGGGGCGCCTACTACCGGGGGGTCGCGGCCTCGCTGCGCGGGGAGGGCGCACCACCTGTCGACCCTCGCGACGTCGTCGAGAACCTCCGAGTCATCGAGGCTGCACACGAGTCAGGGCGTAACGGCATCGCCGTTGTGCTCGATCCCCCCGCCGGCCACGTCAGCTGACGAGCCCCCAGCTACGCGCCGAGGATCGTGTCGATCACCAACTGGTCCAGCTGCTCATTGCGATAGCCGCGGCTGGCCAGGGACTCGGGGTCGAATTGTTCCGAGAGCAGTGCGTTGGCGGCGGCCGCGGAATACGGCCCCACCGTGGGCTGGGCGAGCTCAGGGACACCGGCATCGGCGAAGGCTTGCTTCACCTTGGGATTGGCGTCGAACTGGCGTGCCTTCTCGCGCAGGATGAGGTACGTGCGCATGCTTCCGCGAGCGAAGTCCCAGATGCCCTCGCCCCCCTCATTGCGGTAGGGGCGGGAGTCGAAGTGCTTGGGACCGGCGTAGCCGGAGTTCTCCAGTAGGCGGACGAGGAAGAAGTTGTCCTTGATGCCCTCGGAGCCGAAGCGCAGGTCCTGGTCGAAGCGACCGATCTTCTGGTCGTTGAGGTCGATGTGGAAGAGCTTGCCCTGCCAGAGCGTCTGCGCGACGCCCTGATAAAAGCTCAGGCCCGCCATCGTCTCGTGGGCAACCTCAGGGTTGAGCCCGACCATCTCGGCGTTGTCCAGGGTCTGGATGAAGGCCAGCGCGTGGCCCACGGTCGGCAGGAAGGTGTCGCCCCGAGGCTCATTGGGCTTCGGCTCGATGGCGAAGCGGATGTCGTAGCCCTTGTCCTTGACGTAGCCGGCGAGGAAGTCCAGAGCCTCGCGGTAGCGCTCAAGTGCATCCTGCGGCTCCTTGGAGGCGGCAGCCTCCACGCCCTCGCGTCCACCCCAGAAGACGTACGTCGGAGCGCCGAGCTCGGCGGCAACGTCGAGATTGCGCATTGACTTTGCGATCGCGTAGCGGCGTACGTCTCGATCGTTGGATGTGAAGGCGCCATCCTTGAAGAGCGGGTGCCAGAAGAGATTGGTCGTCGCCATCGAGCACACGATCCCGGTCTCATCGAGCGCCTTCTTGAAACGATCGAGCTGAGCGCGGCGCTCCGCCTCCGGCGCACCGAAGGTCATGAGGTCGTCGTCGTGGAAACTCACACCCCAGGCGCCGATGTCGGCGAGACCCTTGACGTAATCGACCGGGTCGATCGCGGGACGCGTGGCGTCGCCGAAGGGATCGCGACCTGGATGCCCGATGGTCCACATGCCGAAGGCGAAGCGGTCCTCCGGGGTCGGGGTGTAGTCAGCCACCTGGCCCCCTTGCCCTCTGCGCGGGCGACCTCAGCATCGCCAACTGGACCCTACGGTTGCGTAGCGGGGCGCGCAATACACATGACCATCCACGGTGACGAAAGAGCCAAGCCCGGTCGGGATGGGGGTCCGGCCCGGAATTGTGCGGCTGGGTGCGAGTCACATCGATACTGAGCCGCACAATTCCCTCGGGCTGGCCATTCGCACAGTCCGGACTCCCAGCAGCAGCCCACAGGGGGCCGCGACCATGCCTTGGGAAGGCCGGGCTCAGGCGCCGTGGACGGTACGCCGCGCCTCGGCATAGGCCTCGCGGATCGCTGCCACCGGAGCCGGGTCCCGCACGACCTCTCCTGCGAGGAGCCAGGCGGGTGGCTCGTCGCCGCCGAGGTGCGCCCACGCGGCCTGGCGCGCGGCACCGTCGGCGACGTACTCCCCCGGCGGCGGTACGACGACCGGAAGGTCGAAGACGGTCGTGGCTACTTCCTGAACTGCAGTGTTGGCTGCTGCACCACCGACGAGCATGATCCGCGCGGGCACGACTCCCTGTGCGCGCAGCGCATCGACCGCGTCAGCCAAACCGCACAGCATGCCCTCGATCGAGGCGCGGGCGAGATTGGCGGGAGTCATCGCATCGCGGGTAAGCCCGAGGATCGATCCCGTCGCATCCGGGAGATTGGGCGTGCGCTCACCATCGAGATACGGCAGCAGCACGAGACCGCCGCTGCCGGGAGCGGCCCCCAGGGCTGCCTGCGTGGCACCCTCGATGTCGGTTCCGACCATGGCGGCCGCAGCAGAGAAGACGCGCGCGGCGTTGAGGGTGCAGACGAGCGGCAGGAAGCGGCCAGTGGCATCGGCGAAACCCGCTACCTGTCCACTTGCGTCTGCCGTGGGGGTGCTCGACACAGCGAAGGCGGTGCCGGAGGTGCCGAGCGACACCACCACATCGCCCGGGAGAGCGCCTACGCCCAGGGCCGCGCCCATGTTGTCGCCCGTTCCGGGCGCGAGCGCGATGCCACCGGCGGTCTCGCCGACGATCTCGTGGGGTGCGGCCACACGCGGGACGTCGTACGCGCGACCGAAGGCGAGCTCGAGCAGGTCGAGGCGGTAGTCACCCGCGGCTGGAGACCAGTAGCCCGTGCCGGAGACGTCTCCGCGGTCGGTGGTCGCATCGGCCGGCCGACCCATGAGACGCCAGGTCAGCCAATCGTGCGGGAGAAGCACGCGTGCGACGCGCGCGGCGAGCTCGGGCTCATGGCGCGCAAGCCACCGCACTTTGGAGATAGTGAAAGACGCCACCGGCACACTGCCCACAGCATCGGCCCATGCCTGGGGGCCACCCCACTCGGCGACAAGGTCAGCGGCATCCTGGGCAGATCGCGTGTCATTCCAGAGCAGTGCGGGGCGCACGACCTCACCCGCACCATCGAGCGCGACCATCCCGTGCTGCTGGGCCGCGACTGCCATGGCCTCTACGCCGTCGAGCAGACCCGAACTGGCCTGCTCCAGAGCGGACACCCAGTGGTCGGGGTGCACCTCGGTGCCATCCGGGTGGGCGGCACGACCCTCGCGGACGAGGGTACCCGTCACGGCATCGCGAACGACGACCTTGACGGACTGAGTGGACGAGTCGACCCCTGCGACAAGCGGCATGGCCAGACGCTACTCCCGGGAGCCCTTCTCCCGGTCGGCCAGGATCTGGACGTCGGCCTCGAGCGCATCGAGGGCGTCCCTGATGGACTGGATGCGCAAGGCAGCATCGCCGGAAACCCCCGACTCCTGCGCCTCGCGGAGGGCCTCCCGCTCCCGCGCGCTCTCCATCGATCCGATGATGATGCCGATCAGGAGGTTGAAGATGACGAAAGCCGCGACCAGGACGTAGGACACGAAGTAGACCGTGGCCCACGGAGTGACGGCGAGCGCCTCCTCGAGATACGTCGGGAAGTTCTCCAGGGTCAGCAGGATGAAGAGCGTGAGCATCGCGCGCGTGATGGTGCCCCAGGTTTCGGGGAGGGCAGCCCCAAACATTGCCCAGCCGACCATGCCGTAAATGAAGAGGATGAGGAAGGTGAGCACCACGATACTCATCAGCGGAGGGATGGATCGCACGACGGTGGCGATAAGCACACGCGCATCAGGCAGGAAGCGCAGCAGGCGGGCGATGCGTCCGAGACGAAGCAATCGCAGGAGGGTGGCGTTCTCGCGCACCCCTGGGATCCAGACTCCACCGATGATGATGAGATCGAAGATGTTCCAGCCGCTCGTGAAGAAGTCCTGAGGCCGCTTGCCATACGACGCGAAGCGCAGGACGAGTTCGACGACGAAGATTCCGTAGCAGACGTCGTTAGCGAGAATGAGTTGATCCGCGTAGGATTGCATGACCGTCGGGAAGGTCTCCAGGCCCAAGACGATCGCGTTGATGACGATGACAACCGCGATAGCGAAATTGAAGGCGTCAGAGTCGACCAGGCGGGCGAGGCGACCCGTGCGGGCGGCGGGAGGTTTCACGGCACCTGACTCTAGGGGCGAGCAGGGGCTCGCACTAGACCCTGAAGCGTGCGGACTCGAAACGGGCAACGGCATCTTCCGCGCCCTCGACGTCGACGACGCACCCGCGCCGACCGTAGAGGCGCATGACCAACTCGAGCGGCTCACCAATCAGCGTGACCGAAGGCGTGCCGGTCTTGGCGATGATCATCTCCCCCGTGTCGCTGCGTCGGAGGGCGACGCCTACAGGACTCGACCGGGCGAGGAGTCGGCCGGCGCGAGCGAGGCGCTGCCAGAGCACGTCCTGCTCGGCCACCGGGAGCACACGCGGTGACCATCCCGGCTGCGCGCGGCGCACGTCTTCGTGATGAATAGCGAACTCGACCGGATCGGCAAGTCCTTGGGCACCGGGGAGTCGAAAGACAGACAGCAGCGGAGGGCCGGTGCGCACGCCACGCACGAGCTCGGGCCACGGGCGGCGAGCAACCTTTGCCTGGACGGAGTCGGCGTGGCCCGAAAGCGGCTTGATAAGGATCCCCAGGGCCGCATCGGGACGCGACTCGCGCACGATGAGATGCGCGGCCAGATCGCGTGTCGTCCAGCCACGGCACAGGGTCGCAGCGTCAGGGCCCGCCTCAAGGAAGAGGTCGCAGAGTTCCTGGCGCTCCTGCCGGGCGACGTCGGTGGCCTTCACGTCGCAATCGTCGCACAGTTGAGGTGATACCCCGATGGCGCGAGCGATGAGGTCTAGCCTGGCCGCATGGTCTCGGTCGCGCGCACAGCCGCGCTCACATCCATCGTCGGTCTGATCCTGGCCTCCATCGCTCTTCCGGCGCATGCGGGATCACCTGAGGGCACGGGATCGATGGAGCGCCTTTCGCTGCCCACACCGCCACAGACGGTGAGCGTCATGCTCGAGCTCGACGCCGAGCCAGCAGCCCTCGCCTGGGCCGCGGCACCCACGTCGCGGTCCAAGCAGGCGTCTGCCCGCGCCGCGATCGCGCGCGTCGAGGCACTCTCCGCAGGGGTACGCCGCGCCGTCGGCAAGCGCAACATCATCTTCGAGGCCACCAATGTCTACGCCGGCGTTGCGGTGCGCGCGGATGCGAGTGACCTGGATCGACTCGCAAGCATCCCCGGAGTCAAGGCCGTGCATCGACTCGTGCCTAAGGAGCGCGACAACTTCATCGCCGTCCCGCTGATCGGTGCTCCCGCAGCATGGACGGGTACGGCGGGCACGGGCGAGGGAGTGACGGTCGGGATCATGGATACCGGCATCGACTACACGCACGCCGACTTCGGCGGCCCCGGCACCGTCGCCGCGTATCAGGATGCACTCGCCGCCAAGGGCGCGGGCGAGTCCCCGGTCTACCCCGATCCGGCCAAGATCGCAGGAGGCTACGACTTCGCGGGCAACGCCTACGACGCGAGCAATCCCGCGCTCGCCATCCCGCAGCCCGACGACAATCCGCTGGACTGCGGGGGGCACGGCACTCACGTGGCAGGCACCGCCGGGGGCTACGGCGTGGCGGCCGATGGCTCGACCTATCGCGGCCCCTGGGATGCCTCGACTCCCTTTGCGACGATGGGGATCGGGCCTGGTGTGGCGCCGCAAGCCACGCTCTATGCCATCAAGGTCTTCGGCTGCGACGGGTCAACCAACCTGGTGGTCGAGGCGCTCGATTGGGCCATGGACCCCAATGGCGACGGCGACTTCTCCGACCACCTCGACGTCGTCAACATGTCCCTGGGCTCGCCGTACGGCTCCGCGCAGGATCCGGATGCTGTCGCGAGCAACAACGCCGTGGAGGCGGGCATCTCCGTCATCGCGTCGGCGGGCAACTCAGGTGACACCTACGAGATCAGCGGATCACCCGGCAATGCCACCAAGGCACTGTCGGTCGCGGCCAGCGAGGACAACGGGCAGATCACCGATGGATTCACCGGGGCGATCGCGGGAGCCTCGAAGACCTATCCCGCCTCACTCGCCGACGCCAACAACTGGGCCACACAGGCGGCCAGCGGCACCGTCGTCGAGATCGGCGACTGGTCGGCGCCGGTCGGTGGCGGCAACAATGCTGACGGCTGCGAGACCTTGAGCTCAGCAGATGCGGCAAAGGTGGCGGGGCGCATCGTCCTCCTCCAGTGGGATGGCAATGACGTGACCCGACGGTGCGGATCAGCCGGCAGGGTTGGCAACGCCGCAGATGCAGGGGCCATCGGTGCAATCCTCGGTGGTCCGCAGGACCTCTTCACGGTGGGGATCGCCGGCGATGCGCGCATCCCCTCGCTGCTTACGCTAGGTAGGGCGACCGACGCGCTTCACGCAGCCCTCCTCGCCGGCACTCCGGTGACAGCAACGATTGACGGCAGCCTGCGCAACAGCGAGAAGGTGGTTGTCACCGGGCCCAACGATCCGACAGACACCGCCATGGACTTCACCTCGCGCGGCACCGCACTCGCAGGCAACGTCAAGCCCGACGTGAGCGCGCCGGGCGGCACGATCTTCTCCGCCGCCGTGGGCACGGGATCGGGTGGCGCCTCCTACAGCGGCACCTCCATGGCAGCGCCCGCGACGGCCGGCGTGGCCGCCCTTGTGCTTGCCGCGCACCCGACCTGGAATCCACAGCAGGTGAAGGCCGCGATCATGAACACCGCGGACCATGACCTCTTCCTGAAGCCGGGGCGATCCGGGCCGCTCTACGACAACCTGCGCATGGGCTCCGGTCGCATTGACGCGCTCGCCGCGGTGTCCACGGATGCCGTCGCGTACGTCGTCGACGACCCCGGGGCGGTGAGTGTCTCCTTCGGCGTCATGAACGTTGCTTCCGCGACGTCAGTGTCGAAGTCCGTGCGCATCAAGGACCTGCGCACGGGCGGCGGGGCCCGCGCCTACTCCGTGAGCCTTGGAGCAATCAACGCCCTTCCCGGGGCGGCGTACGCCGTGTCACCGCGCAGCGTCACCCTCGAGCCCGGGAAGTCAGCGCAGGTGCGCGTCACGCTGACCGTGGATCCGAGTCAGCTCATTCACAAGGCGGACCCGACGATCTCGCTCGACCCCCTGCAGAACGGCACGATGCGCGAGTTCCTTTCAGACATCAGCTCACACCTTCTCGTGACGCCCGCCGGCAGTGACACATCACTCCGGGTGCCTGTCTTCGCCGCACCGAGGCCCGCGTCCACATTGGCGGCTCCTGCGTCGGTGAAGGTCTCCGGCAGTGGCTCCCTGCTCACCGGATCGATGGCTCTGACGGGCACGGGGGTCGACGTGAGCGGGGCCAAGGCCTACGAGCGCGAGAGGTCGCGCATCACCGCACTGCAGTTGGCCGCCGAGAGCCCGCGACTGCCCTTCTGCCAGCCCGGAGTGAGCACCGGATGCGTGACCACTAACGACGAGGCGTCCGCCGACCTGAGATACGTCGGCTTCACCTCTGACGCTCGGGTGATCACGGCACGCGGTCAGGACCCCCTGTCCGTCGAGACCCCTGGACGTGCCTTCTTCGGCGTGGCCAGCTGGCAGCCGTGGCGCACTGCAGCGTCCATCACCAAGTTCACGTTCTACCTGGACTTCAACAACGATGGCACGCCGGAACTGCTCATGGTGAATGTCGATCTGGGGCAGGACGTGTTCTTGGCGATCGCGCTGAGTGCCCGACCTGTGGACCCGTTCTCACTGGTATCCCTGGAACGGATCAACAACGTCGCGGGAAACAAGGACACAGCCAAGCTCCACGGCAACGTCATGATGCTGCCTCTCAACCTCGCCGGACTCGCTAACCCTGTCGATGCGGACGGCAACCCCGTGGAGCCCTTCATCACTGCGGACACCACCTCCATCTCTTACTGGGTCGAGGCTTACGGACCGGGGGATGTGCTCATCGACGTCATCGGCCATCCTCGCCTCCCCCTGCGCGCCAACCTGCTGGCACCGGACGTCACGGCCTTCACGTCGAATGGCTCCGTGCCTGCGGTCGCCGCGAGGGGCACTCGCCTCACGGTGACGGTCGACCCGCGAGCGATGAGCGAGAGTCCGAAGCTGCTCGTCTTCCATCACCTCAACACCCTGGCCCGCAAAGCGCAGGTGGTGACCATCACTCGCTGACAGGACACCGCCTGTCCCTACCGTGGGTGTCGCTAGCAGACCGTCTTGACGACACCCACGGTAAGGACAAGGCACGGCTGGGTGGGTCGCGCCGGGCTCGAACCGGCAACCTACGGATTAAAAGTCCGCAGCTCTACCATTGAGCTAGCGACCCGGGGGTTCCACTCTTTGGTCCGTAGAACCCTCCACTAATGGCTCCACTAAACTACCGCTACGAGAGCGGGGGCTGCGCTGCTGGTCTGGGCGGGCGTGGCGACGCTACCTCGCGTGCGATCCCCAATTGCCTCACACGGGCGTACCCGCATGGCGACTAGTTGCGACGGTCTTCCTTGCGGAATCCACGCCACGGGCCAGGGATCAGCCAGATGAACATCGAGATCACCCAGATGAGGAGGGTCGCCCACACCCAGGTCATGGTGCCGGAGATCTCCAGGCCGGTGAAGAGCGATGTGATCACGAGGGCAAGGAAAGTCGCGATGAGTCCCGTGAGGGCAATGATCGACCCGGCGTGACGGATGAGGAACTTCAGCGTGATCCAGGTGAAGAGCCCGCTGAGGATCGCGAAGACCACCACGGCGACGATGAAGCCCACGATCGAAGTGAACTTGAAGTCGTCACCGAAGATAAGGCCACAGAGGATGAGCGCGATGGCATTGGCTCCCAGACCCAGGATCCAGCCCAGCAGGAATCTTGGCATGCTTGCACCATAAGGCGAGCCCACCC
>JBMOIL010000034.1:0-18375 GCA_049317345.1 Candidatus Nanopelagicales bacterium | reverse complement strand
CAAACGACGACGACGATTAACCGGCGTGTCCACGGGGGCGGGACCTAGGCGGGGCCTAGCGTTTCGCGCATGACCGAGACCGCTGCGCCCTCCACTCCCGTCTATCCGGCACGTCTCACCATCGATGCGCAAGCCTCGCTGAGCCGTGCTTCGACCATCTTCCGCATCATCCTCATCATCCCGATCGCCGTCCTCCTCCAGTTTCTGGTCTCGAGTGGCGAAAGCGCCGTCGTCGTTGTCGGTGGGGCAGGCGATGCCGTCTCGTCGACCACGTCGGTCGGCTTCGGCATTCTCGGGACGCTTTTCATCCTGACCGTGGTCATGATTCTCTTCCGCAAGGTCTACCCCCGGTGGTGGTTCGACTTCGCGCTCAACCTGCACAGGTTCATCACGCGAGTGACCGCCTACTTCCTGCTGTTGACGGACAGGTACCCCTCCACGGAGGACGAGCAAAACGTCCACCTGGACCTCGACTACCCCGATGTGAAGACGCAACTCAATCGTGGCTTGCCGCTCGTCAAGTGGTTCCTCGCTATCCCACACTTCTTCATCCTGTTTTTCCTGGGCATCGCGGTGCTCGTCGTCGTGATCCTGTCGTGGTTCGCGATCATCTTCACCGGGCGGTATCCGGCGGCGTTCTTCGACTTCGTCGTCGGCTACCTGCGGTGGAGCTGGCGTGTCCAGGCCTACGCGCTCCTGCTGGCCACGGACAAGTACCCGCCTTTCAGCCTGCGCTAGCTAGCCGTCGTAGCCGGGGCGTGGCACCCAACTCATCAAAGTGGTGGTGAACCCGCCGTCGACGATGATGTCCGCGCCGGTGACGTAGCGGGCCCGGTCACTGGCCAGGAAGACCACTACGTCAGCGATGTCGTCCGGCGCCGCCACGCGGCCGATCGGCACCGCACGGTCGCGACGTTCGGCCACGCCCGGTGCCTTGTAGTACTGCTCCGTCATGGGTGTGCGGACCATGCCGGGGCTCACGGTGTTGCTGCGGATGCCCTGGGACCCAAGCTCAAGGGCCAATTGCTGCGACATGACGATGAGTGCGGCCTTCGATGCGCTGTAGGCGCCGCTATTTGCCTGAGCGTGGGTGCCAGAGATGGATGCCACGTGCACCAACGCGCCGGTGCCACGGGCGCTCATCCCGGCAGCGAAGGCACGCGACACGAGCAGGTAGCCGGTGAGGTTGACCGCGATGAGTGCGTTCCAGTCAGCGACGTCGACGTCAGCGAGGGCACCTGGTCGGATGATGCCCGCGGCGTTGACGACGATGTCGCAGGGGCCGACGCGCTCGGCGAGCGCCTGGACGGCACTCTCGCTGGAGATGTCGCAGATCTCGGCGCGCAGCCCTGAATCTCGCAGCGATTCCGCGTCCCGATCGACCCCGATGACCTCGACTCCCACGGCCGCCAGGGCGACGGCCACCGCCTGGCCGATCCCGCTGCCCGCGCCGGTCACGACGGCCCGGCGGCCAGCAAGGCCGAGCCAGTCGGTCATGCACTCGCTCCAACGTTGGCGCCGGCGGGCTGCGACGCGGCCAGCACGCTTAGGGCCACCTTCGTCTGCTCGACCTGATCGAGCCACAGGGGACGCAGGATGTCGATGCGCCACTCGTGCGACTGCGCCTGAGTGAGCGGGCCGGCGATGGGCACGAATCCGCTCGGGGATGACTCGTGGATGGCGATCATGCGCACCGCGAGGTCGGCTTGAATCGGGTAGATGGGCGGCTGCGGTCCGCGGGCGCCGATCATGCCGACCAGGTAGAGCTTCTCCAGGTCGAGAGGGACCACGGCTCCACCGACGCGCATCGGCACGCCGTCCTGCTTCACGAGCAGTGCGTCGTCAAGGAAGGGCAGTGAGGCGTGGAAGCCGGTCGCCCACAGGATCGTGTCGAAGTCGTCGCTCGTGCCGTCGGAGAAGTGGACCGTCGCGCCGTCGAAGCGCTCGATGCTGGGACGGACGGTGATGCGACCGTGCTGGATCCAGTAGAGGAGCAGGTCGTTGACCACGGGCGGGCCGTCGGCGAGTGCTCGGTGATCCGGGATGGGCATGCCGGGGTAGTCGGAGGCCTCACCCACGGAGACGCGCATCATCAGGCGCGCGATGAGGTCCTGCTCCTCGAACGTGTACTCCTGCATCCACGCGAGCTCGGAGCGCGGCTTGCCGAAGAAGGTCTTGGGCTGGAAGTGGTGGCCTCGCCGCATCACGATGTGGGTATCGAAGTGCTGCTGGGCAGCGTCTACGGCGAGGTCGCAGCCGGAGTTGCCCGATCCGATCACCAGGACACGACGCCCCTCGATATCACCGGTATTGCGGTAGGAGCCGGAGTGGATCTGCTTGCCGGTGTAGGTGCCGGGCACCTCGGGGATCTTCTGGTCCCACAGGTGGCCATTGGCCACGAGTACGCCGTCGTACTCGCGCCGCATGCCATCCGATGTCGTGACGATCCAGCCCGCTGAGCCGACCGGGCCGTCAATCGCGATCGGCTCGACCGCATCGACCGAGACCCCGAAGGTGATGTGACGGCGCAGGTCGAAGGCGTCGGCGTAGAGGTGGAAGTACTCCAGCATCTGATTGCGGTGGGGGAAGAGCGGCCAGTGTGCGGGCATCGGGAAGTCGGCGAAGCCGGTCACCTGGCGCGAGGTGATCAGGTGGAGGGCGTCGTAGTCGTGGTTCCAGTGTCCGCCGATCGTGTCGGACTTCTCGAAGCAGTCGACCTCATGGCCCGAGTCGAGCATGGCCTTGAGCGAGGCCAGCCCGGCCGGGCCGGCGCCGATGATGCAGTAGCGGGTCATGGCATCTCCTGCGTGATCAAGGGTGGTTGGAATGGTCGAGGATGTGGTGCATGAGCGGGAGGTCGAAGATCCTCTCGATCTGGGCGTCGGGGTAGCCGCGTGAGAACTCCCCGACCGTCGAGCGGATGTGGTCGTCCCATGCGCGGAGCGCGGAGTCGCGGTGATGGGTACGGATGGCCTCGACCAGGTGGTCGTGCCGCTCGATCAGCGCGGCGTGGTCGACGGAGTCGTAGGTGATCCCGAGGACGCGGACGAAGACGGGGATGTCGCGCGCGGTCTGGTCGAGAACCGACGTGATGCGCTCCAATCCCGACAGGTCGAAGAGGGCACTTTGGAAGGCGAGATCGGCGTCCATCATGAGCAGCGGGTCTGCCTGCACCTCGGGATCGCGCAGCCGATCGAGGAGGACGAGTGCATCGTCGAACTCCGGCGCGGTGGCGACGTCGAGGCTGATGGCGTGTTGCAGTGCCAGGCTGCCCAGACCCTTGCGTACGACGTAGACCTCGAGGATGTCCTCGAATGTCGGCGAGGCGACGATGGCGCCGCGATTGCGTCGCAGCACGACCAGGCCCTCGGCGGCGAGGAGGCGGATGCCCTCGCGCACCGGTCCGCGGGAGATGCCGAGTTCGGCGGCGATGTCCGCCTCGATGAGCCGGTCCCCGGGGCGCAACGTGCCTTCGAGGATGGCGTCGCGAATGCGCTGGACGACCATCTCGGCCGTCGAGATGCCCGGCAGTGGCTCGAGGCTCATCGGACCGCGCTCATCGCAGGACATCCGCACCGGAGATGACGATGGTCTCGCCGTCGACGAATCCCGCTGCGCCGGAGCCCGTGAGGATCCACACCCACTCGGCGATCTCGGCGGGCTGGGCGACCCGGCCCAGGGGGATGGACTGCGCCGCTTCGGCCATGCGCCCGGTCGCCGCATTGCCGGGGGTGTCGACCCAGCCGGGTGCGATGCCGTTGACGCGAATGCCCTTGGGTGCGAGCTCGAGTGCGAGTGACTTGGTGAGCATGACGACTGCTGCCTTGGAAGCGCCGTAGAGCAACTGCCCGCGCGAGACAGTGAACGCATCGACCGATGCGAAGTTGACGATTGCTGAGCCGGCCGGCATGAAGGGCAGGCAGGCGGCAGTGACGTTGAGCAGGCCGAAGACGTTGACATCGAAGATGCGGCGGTAGAGATCCTCGGAGTACGTCTCGATCGTGGTGGGCGGGTAGACGCCAGCGACATTCGCCACCGCATCGATGGACGAGTCGCCCACGGCTGAGGCGATGCCCGCGGCGGTGGCGTCGACGTCGCGGATGTCGATCGCGAGGGGAGTGAGGCCGTCGTGTCGGAGGCCCAGGTCAGGGGTGATGTCGACGCCGAGGACCTGCCACCCGCGCGCGAGGTACATCTCGGCGGTGGCGTGGCCCATCCCGCTGGCGGCACCGGTGACGACGGCGGTGGGCATCTCGGGCTCCTCGAGAAGATTGTCAACAATCTACGAAAGGAGGCTAAGTCTTCTGCTGGGCTCAGGTCAAGTAACACGGCGAATCCGATGAAGGGACTCTGCACGCAGGCCCGTCAGGGCCCGAGTGTGGCGAGGGCGGCCTCGATCCGCCGCTGCCGAGTCTCCGGCTTCTTGGCCGCCTCGATCAACTGGACCTGCTCCCTTCGGCGTGAGTAGGAAAGGGCATCGAAGGCCTTCCGCACGCCGGCCGCCCGCATGGCCTTGGCGAAGTCCGCTGGCACCTCCACGATGCGCTCGGAGGTGTCCAGGCTGAGGTCGACGGTGTAGTCATGGCCGGGCACGAGCCCGCCCTCGCGCATCTCCTTGTTGATCACCGTCATCCACTGGCCGCGGTAGAGCGCGATGCTCGTGCGGTACGTCGTGCCCCTGTAGGTGATCGCCAACGGCACGCGGCCCTTGCCAGGGACGCCGCGGATCTTGTCGATCTGATCCTGGGTCAGCACGATCGTCGCGGTGGCCGTGCCCGTGGGTGCGACGTACACCTTCATCCGCATCGCTCAGTCCTCCTCCAGCCAGCCCTTGGCCCGATCGACGGCCCGGCGCCAGCGCCTATGGGCTGCTTCGCCGTCGGCCTGAGGGGTGAAGACCTGGTCGCTGCGGCGCGTGCTCACCAGGTCGCTCTCGGCGCTCCACACCCCGGTGCCCAGGCCGGCGAGGAAGGCCGCCCCGAGGCCGGTGGTCTGCAACTCTGCCGAGCGATCGACCGGGATGTGCACCTGGTCGGCCTGGATTTGGCACAGCAGGTCATTGGCCGCCGCGCCGCCATCGACGGCGAGGGAGTTGAGGTTGACCCCTCCCTCACGCGCCATGAGATCCACGACGTCGCGCACCTGGAAGGCGATGGCATCCAGTGTCGCGCGCACGATGTGCGCACGTGTGGTGCCGCGCGTGATGCCGATGATCATGCCGCGCGCATAGGGATCCCAGTCGGGCGCGCCGAGCCCGGTGAGCGCGGGCACGAAGACGACACCGCCACTGTCCGGCACCGACTCTGCGATGGCCTGCGTCTGGCTCGCGCTCTCGATGATCTCGAGTCCGTCGCGCAGCCACTGCACCGCCGAACCCGTGACGAAGACCGCTCCCTCGAGTGCGTAGGTGAGCGATCCATCGGGCCGACCCAGGGCCACTGTCGTGAGGAGTCCGCTTGATGTCGCCACCGCGCGATCTCCGGTGTTGACCAGGAGAAAGGACCCCGTGCCGTAGGTGCATTTCGCGGACCCGGGTGCGAAGCCCGCCTGGCCCACGAGTGCCGCCTGCTGGTCACCGGCGATGCCAGCGATGGGGATGTCGAGGCCGAGGAAGGTCGCGGGATCCGTGCGGGCGATTTCGCCGTACGACGGGACGATCTCGGGCAGGGCATCGAGGGGTACGCCGAGCAGGTCGCAGAGCTCGGCGCTCCACTCACCGGTGCGAATGTCGAAGAGCAGCGTGCGCGACGCGTTGGTCGGATCGGTGACATGGTGCAGACCGCGTGTCATGCGGGCAATCAAGTAGGAGTCGACCGTGCCGATCGCGACGCGACCTGATGTCACCTGCGCCCACGTCGTCGGATCGTGATCGCGCACCCACGCGATCTTGGTGCCGCTGAAGTAGGGATCGAGGCGCAGCCCGGTGAGCTCGGTGACGCGCGCTTCGTGCCCCGCAGCGCGCAGGTCCTCGCACATCGCTGCCGTGCGTCGGTCCTGCCACACGATGGCGCGACGTGATGCGCCCAGGGTCTCGCGATCCCAGAAGCACACCGTCTCGCGCTGGTTGGTGATGCCCACCGCTGTGGGTGCCTCGGGTGATGCCGCCAGGGCCTCACGCGTGGCCTCCAGCGTGGCGGCCCAGATCTCGCCGGGACCGTGCTCCACCCAGCCGTCATAGGGGAAGTGCTGGGGGAACTCCCGGTAGCCGCGGGCGAGGACCCGGGCGTCGGCCCCCACGAGGAGCGCTGTGACCCCGGTGGTGCCGCAGTCGAGGGACAGGATCGCCATGGCGTGACCCTAGCCGCCGGTGGAAGACGATCGGATAGGCTTCTGCACACGCTTACATACCCGTGAGCCCATCGCGAATCCAGGAGCACCTATGCGAGTCGGAGTCCTCACCGGTGGCGGCGACTGCCCCGGTCTCAATGCCGTCATCCGCGCAGTCGTCCGCAAGGGCACCAAGGAGTATGGCTACGAGTTCGTCGGATTCCGCGATGGCTGGAAGGGCCCGCTCGAGGGCCTCACCATGCCGCTCGACATCTCAGCAGTGCGCGGCATCCTGCCGCGCGGCGGCACGATCCTCGGCTCCTCTCGCACCAATCCCATCAAGCTGGAGGGCGGCGTCGAGCGCATCGAGCGCAACCTCGCGGATCTGGGTGTCGACGCGCTCGTGGCGATCGGTGGTGAAGACACCCTCGGTGTCGCCACCACGCTCGCCGAGCATGGCCTGCCCGTCGTCGGCGTACCCAAGACGATCGACAACGACCTCAACGCCACCGACTACACCTTCGGCTTCGACACGGCAGTGACCATCGCCACGGACGCGATCGACCGCCTGCACACGACGGCGGAGTCGCACCACCGTGTGCTCGTCATCGAGGTCATGGGCCGCCACGCTGGCTGGATCGCTCTGCACTCGGGCATGGCCGGCGGCGCCAACGTCATCCTCATCCCCGAGGTGCCCTTCGACCTTGACCAGGTGTGCGGCTGGGTGGAGCAGCGCTTCCAGCAGCAGTACGCCCCCATCATCTGCGTCGCCGAGGGTGCACTGCCCAAGGATGGCGACCTCATCACTAAGGACACCACCGTCGACGCGTTTGGACACGTCAAGCTCTCGGGCATCGGCGACTGGCTGGCCTCGGCCGTTGAGGCCCGCACGGGCAAGGAGTCGCGCGCCGCGGTGCTGGGTCACATCCAGCGTGGTGGCACCCCGACGGCCTTCGACCGAGTGCTGGCCACTCGCTTCGGTCTCAACGCGATCGATGCCGTGAAGGATGGCGACTCCGGCAAGATGGTCGCCCTGCGCGGCACCGACATCGTCCGCGTGCCCCTCGCGGAGGCGACCGGGAAGCTCAAGACCGTGCCGATCGCCCGCTACGAGGAGGCGGCGGCTTTCTTCGGCTGATCTATGGCCGGGCGGGTCGGCCAAGCCACCCCTGTCCGGCTCCCCGTACCCTTACGTCATGTCCTCCATCGTCTGGCCCGATCTGCCTGCTGCCCAGCAGCCGGTGTGGCCGGACGACGCCGCCCTGCAGGCGGTGCTGGCCGAACTCCGCACCCAGCCCCCGCTGGTCTTCGCGGGCGAGTGCGACATCCTCACCGATCACCTCGGCAAGGCGGCCCGCGGCGAGGCCTTCGTGCTCACCGGTGGTGACTGCGCCGAGACCTTCGCGGCCAACACCGCCGACTCCATCCGCGCGCGCCTGAAGACCGTCCTGCAGATGTCGGTGGTGCTCACCTACGCCGCATCGCTACCCGTCATCAAGGTCGGTCGAGTCGCTGGGCAGTACTTCAAGCCGCGCAGCAACCCGATCGAGGTGCGCGACGGTGTCGAGCTCCCCAGCTACCTCGGTGACGCGGTCAATGCCATCGACTTCACGGACGCGTCGCGCCGTCCCGATCCGCAGCGGCTGCTCAAGGCGTACCACGCCTCGGGGTCGGCGCTCAATCTCATTCGCGCGTTCACCCAGGGTGGCTACGCCGACCTGCGTCAGGTGCACGCGTGGAATCAGGACTTCGTGCGCGAGTCCACCGCCGGCCAGCTCTACGAGAAGCTCGCGGCCGAGATCGATCGCGCGCTGTTCTTCATGCACGCGTGCGGTGCCAACCCCGAGGAGTTCACGCGGGTGGAGTTCTACGCCGCGCACGAAGCCCTCTGCCTCGACTATGAGCGCGCGCTTACCCGCGTCGATTCGCGCACGGGCGACCTCTACGACGTTTCCGGCCACTTCCTGTGGGTGGGGGAGCGCACGCGCCAGCTCGATGGCGCCCACGTGCACTTCGCCTCCACGATCCGCAACCCGATCGGCATGAAGGTCGGCCCCAAGGCATCCCCCGAGGAGGTGCTCGAGGCCGTCGAGATCCTCAACCCCGAGCGCATCCCCGGTCGGCTCAGCCTCATCACGCGTATGGGCGCGGGCAAGGTGCGCGACACCCTGCCGGCGATTGTGCAGAAGGTCGAGGCGAGCGGCAATCCGGTGGTGTGGGTGTGCGACCCCATGCACGGCAACACCTTCGAGGCGAGCAGCGGCCACAAGACGCGCTCCTTCGATGACGTCATCTCCGAGGTCGAGGGCTTCTTCGAGGTGCACCGCCAACTCGGCACCATCCCGGGTGGCATCCACATCGAGCTCACCGGCGACGACGTCACCGAGTGCGTGGGTGGCACGCACGGCGTTGCCGAGGATGGCCTCGGTGTGCGCTACGAGACAGCCTGCGATCCGCGTCTCAACCGCGAGCAGTCGCTGGAGTTGGCCTTCCTCGTGGCCGACATGCTCCTCAAGCGCTAACTCCCGCCTCCCCATCGTCGAGTGCGCACTTGCGCGCCGGTTTCGTGCCCTTTTGGCGCCCGCAACTGCGCACTCGGCTGAGAGGTGTCCGGTGTCGATCGAGGAATTGCCTGTCCGGTGGCTCCCTAGCGCTGCCGCCTTCCGCCGGGCAGGATGAGCCCGTGAGCAGTCTCTACGCCGTACGCACGACGGGGATCGTTTGCCGTGTGGGCTGCGCCAGCCGCGCGCCGCGGCCGGAGAACATCGACTGGGTGGTTGACCTCGATTCCGCGCTCGCGGCGGGCTATCGACCGTGCAAGCGCTGCCGCCCGGACGACGTGCACCCGCAGGAGGCCTTCCGCACTGACACCGTGCAGCGTGCACTCGGCTACCTCCGCCTCGGCGTCTCGGTCTCCGAGACCGCCTCACTGCTCCACGTGAGTGAGCGGCATCTGCGTCGACTCGTGCGACAGGAGACCGGCATGGCTCCGAGGGAGATGGCGTCGTGACCTCGCGGAAGGCGACCGGCGCCCCGCGATCCTGGCGCTACTCGCCACTCGTAATGACCTCGGTGCGCACCCCGTGGCGACCAGTCGGCGTCGTCGCCGACGAAGACGGCATCGTCATCGCATCGTGGTTCGGCGAGCCGCGCGACACGGACGTCGCACATGTCGACATCTCGTCGGCTCGCAAGGTGCGTCAGATCCCGGGTGTGACCGATGCGGTGCGCGATTGGGTGGACGGCGATGTGGACGCGATCCTCGAGGTCCCCGTCGATCAGCCCGGCGGTGAGTTCCAGCAGGCCGCGTGGCAGGCGATGCGTCGCGTCAAGGGCGGCACCACGGTGAGTTACGCCGACCTCGCCCGCATGTCGGGCAACCCCAGGGCGGTGCGGGCTGCGGGTACGGCGTGCGCGCTCAACCACGTGGCGCCGTTCGTGCCCTGTCATCGGATCATCCACACCGACGGCACGATCAGCGCCTACGGATTCGGCCCCGACCTCAAGGTGCTCCTCCTCGAGCACGAGGGTGCACTGCTCTAGCCACTCAACGAACTAGATGATGGTGATCGTCACCGTGCTGCCGGCGGGGATCATCGTGCCCGCGGCGGGATCCTGCGAGATGACGCGATCGAGCGGCGTGAAGGGCGGCTCGTTGATCTCGACATTGAGTCCGAGGCTCTGCAGCAGATAGACGGCATCGTCCTTGGGCATGTCGATGAGGTAGGGAACCTCCACCGGGGGTGGCCCCTTCGACACCACGAGTTCGACCGTGCTGCCGACCGGCACGCGCTCGCCCTTGGCGGGAGTGCTCGACACGACCTGGCCCTCGGCGTACTCGGTGGAGAACTCCTCCGTGGTGGTCACGACGAGCCCCGCTGCCTCGAGCTGCGCCTGGGCCTCGGTCACGGCGACGCCGGCGAGGTTGGGCAGCTTCACCGGCTTGGGGCCCTTGGAGACGACGAGGTTGACGAGCGAGCCGGGCTTGAGCTCCTCGCCAACGGGCGGGTCGGTCGAGGCCACGGAGCCGTCGGGAACGGCGGGATCCCAGTCCTCGGTGATGACGCCGACGGCGAGCTTGGCCTCGACGAGTGCGGCCTCTGCTTCCGCCAGCGGCTTGCCCTTGACGTCGGGTACGGCGTATCGCTCGGGGCCCTTGGACAGCACGACGCTGATGACGGAGTCGGCGGCGGTGCTCGCACCGGGCTCCGGGTCACTGGAGAGCACGAGACCCACGGCCACAGTCTCGCTGTATTCCTCGCCGCCGACCTCGAGTCGCAGGCCGACCTGCTGCAACGCGGCCGTGGCGGCGGTCTGGTCCATGCCGATGACGCCGGGCACGGTCACCTGCTTGCCGGGACCGGCAGCGAGATACCAACCGGCGAACGCGGCACCACCCACGGCGAGAAGGAGTAGGAGGAGCGCGACGAGCCAGCCGCGACCTCGCCGGCGGCGTGCGGCCCGCGGCGCGGCCGCTGCTGCGCCTGATGCGGTCGCAGGGCGCACGGTCACAGCGGGCGGGGGAGTGCCACCGCCCGCAGCCATATCGACTGGGACGATGAGGGTGTCCTGCGTGTCCTTGCTCAGGGGCTGCGGCGGCGGCAGGGTGCGCCGGACGCGGCGCACATCGGCGAGGAACGTCCGGCAGTCCGGGTAGCGCAGGTCGGGGTCGCGGCGGGTGGCGGTGGCGACGAGAGCATCCACATCCGGGGGAATGGTGGGGCGCAGCGACGACGGCGGGGGGACGTCGGTGTTGACGTGCTGATAGGCCACCGTGATGGGGCTGTCAGCGGCGAAGGGGACCTGCCCGGTGACCATCTCGAAGAGGCTGATGCCGGCGCCGTAGACATCGGATCGCGCGTCGGCGTCGCCGCGCTCGACATGCTCGGGGCTGAGGTAGGCGACGGTGCCGATGATCATGCCCTGCGTGGCGGTGGTGTTGTTGGTCACCGCTCGCGCCAGCCCGAAGTCGGTGACCTTCACGCGGCCGTCATCGGAGATGAGGATGTTCTCGGGCTTGATATCGCGATGCACGAAACCTGCGTCGTGCGCGGCGGAGAGAGCTTCGAGGACCGGGTCGAGGACGGTGAGTGCCTGCTCGGGGGTGAGGGCGCCGTAGTCGCGCAGGACGTCGCGCAGGGTGCGCCCGGGGACGTACTCCATGGCGAGGTAGGGGATCCCGGCCGCCTCGCCCTGGTCGAAGACTCCGACGACGTGGGGGTGGCTCAGCTGCGCCGCCGCCCGGGCCTCGCGGCGGAAGCGGGTGACGAAGCCCGGGTCCTCGGCGAGGGCGGCGCTCATCATCTTGAGGGCGACGGTGCGGTCCAGGCGGGTGTCGACGGCTTCGTAGACGGTGGCCATGCCGCCTCGGGCGATGCGCGCCACCACCTGGTAGCGGCCGTCCACGAGGGTCCCGATGAGGGGATCGGAGGGGCCCGACGGACCGACGGAGCCCGGCGAGGCGGTGCTGCCGCCCCTGTCGGGCTGGGCCTGGCCGGTCGGGGACTCCATGATGGCCCGAGTCTAGGTCGGCAGGATGCCCCAGGAGGGGATGCGCGGATCCGGCGTGGCAGCCCTGGGGCTTGATGGGCAGGATGGACACGTGAGCCGACGCGATGAGATCGCCATGGGCGAGGACGAGGTCCGTGCCTTCCTCCAGGATGCGCGCACGATGATCCTCACCACGATCGGACCTGATGGAGTCCCCGACCCCGTCGCCATGTGGTTCGTGCTGCGCGACGGGGACGTGTGGATGCGGACCTATGCCAAGTCGCAGAAGGTCGCCAATGTACGTCGCGACCCTCGCGTGGCGACCCTTGTCGAGGACGGCGAGCGCTACGCCGAGCTGCGCGGCGTTCAGGTCTCCGGCCGACTCGAGGTGAGTGACGACATCGACGTCATCTGCGAGATTGCCGCCGCGCTCCTGGTGAAGTACGAAGGACTCGACCCCGAGCACGTCCCCGCCGCCATGGAGGCGTATCGCCCGACCGCGGTCAAGCAGGTGGCGATGCGCCTCGTGCCCGAGCGCACCGTGACGTGGGATCACGCCAAGCTCATGTCGGGTGCCTGATGGAGATAGAGCGCCTCACCTACCTCGGCGTGCTGCTCTTCATCTTCCTTGGCTCCGCATGGCTGGAGATCGCCCTGCGCACGCGTGTCCTGCGGCGATGGAAGCGGCTGCTGCTGGCCCTGGCGATTCCCTTCACGCTCTTCGTCATCTGGGATGTCTGGGCGATCGCGACCGGGCACTGGAGCTTCGACCCCAACCGCACCGTCGGTGTCGAGCTCTTCGGCATCATCCCCGTCGAGGAGCTCATCTTCTTCGTGGTCGTCCCCCTCGCCTCCATCCTCAGCCTCGAGGCCGTGCGCGCGGTGAAGGGCTGGCCCCTCGGCGACGAGGCACCGACCGAGGCGCAGGGCGGTGACGCGCGGTGACCTATACCCAGATTGGCATCGCCGTCGTCATCGCGGCGATCGTCACGGACGTGCTCATCCTGCGCACGCACCTGGTCACGCGCCGCGGATTCTGGGTGGCCTACGCCATCGTGCTCTTCTTCCAACTTCTCACCAACGGCGTACTCACGCGGCTTCAGGTCTTCCGCTACTCCGATTCGATGATCGTGGGCTATCAGCCTGACGCCGGGCCGCCCCCCTTCATCGGCAGCGGCCGCATCGCCTACCAGCCCTTCGAGGATCTGCTCATGGGCTTCGCGCTCTGCCTGCTGGCGATGGCGCTGTGGATCTACTGGGGCCGCCGCGGCGTGCAGCGCGAGCCGATGTCCGGACCGCCGATCTGGCGGACCTGGGCCGCGCGGCGGCGGAGCGGCTCGTCAGGCAGCACTGCGTCGACGAGCGGCACTGCGTCGACGAGCGCGGCGGGCGCGGACCCAGGCGGGCCCGGCGACCGCGAGCCGACGGCGTAGCGGCACGGTCGCGCGCTTGTCGAAGACCTCGTAGTCGATGCGCTCGACCTCGTCGACGATCCCGCAGTAGAGGACGCGGGCGGCCTCGATGCACGGCTGCGAGTCGGGGGAGAGCATGGCGATCCCCGGCCGTGAGCTCTCCTCGAGTGCGCGCACGCGAGCGATCTGCTCGGCCAGCGCAGCCTTGACGGCGGGAGTGGCCACGCGGCGTTCGAGCACCTCGCGTGTCACGCCGTGCTGCGCGAGTTCGTCGAGGGGGAGGTAGACGCGTCCGCGATGCAGGTCCTCGCCGACGTCGCGGATGAAGTTGGCGAGTTGGAAGGCCACGCCGAGGTCCTGTGCGCGAGCGTAGGCCTCGGGTGCGCTCGGTTCGAGGATGGGCACCATCTGCAGGCCGATGACCGCCGCGCTGCCGTAGACGTACTCGAAAAGATCGTCGTACGTCGCGTATTCGGTGACGGTGAGATCCATGCGCATGGAGTGCAGGAAGGCCTCGAAGTGCTCGACGGGGATCTCCCAGGTCCGCACCGTGTCGACGAGTGCACGCCCGACGGGATCGCGTGAGCGGCCGCGGCGGATGTCAGCGAGGATCTCATCGCCCCAGCGCCCGAGCCAGTCGGCCTTTTCGGCGTCGGTGAGGGTCGAGGACAGGTCGTCGACGATCTCGTCGGCGTAGCGAGCGAATCCATAGAGTGCGTGGACGTAGGGACGCTTGCCCGGCGGGAGCAGGAGCGTCGCGAGGTAGTAGGTCTTGCCGTGCTCGGCATTGAGTCGCTTGCACCGCTCGTAGGACGCGCGCAGCGAAGGATCGACGATCCCGGCCGCATCCCACTCATTCACGGGGGGCGATCCTGCCACGGAAGACGGATGCCGAGGCACGGGCCTGTGCTTCGGGGTCTGCGGGAAGCATGCCGTGGCCCAAGGGACCGCCCAGGACGAGTCGGCGCTCACGGGGGCTGACGAGGAGCACGAGCCCTACGACGATGAAGGCCGCGACGATGGCGAGTCCATCGCTGAATTCGAAGAGGTTGTCCGACGTCGAACTGGATTCGGCCATGCCGTGCACGGAGAAGCCCGCGATCGTGAGGATGGCGATCCGCAATTGCGTCGGCCCCAGTCCCGTCGCGGCGAAGAGCGGAAGGAACCAGAGGAGGTACCACGGCTGGATGACGGGTCCGAGAAGGACGACGGTGAGGAAGGCGAGCGCCGCTCCGCGCACGGGGCTGCGACCCTCGGGGCGCAGGATCAGCCACGCCACGATGATGAGGGCCGCAATTGTGCCGAGTGTGCGCGTGATCGTGACGACGAGGGCGTCGTCGATGGTGAGGCCGGTGGCGGTGGTGGCCATGCCGATGAGCATGCCGATGGCGGTCGCGGGGGAGAGCCAGGTCCTCACCTCGCCGGGGGTGCCCAGGGCAGCGATCCACCCGGGCCCGACTCCCGCGAGGACGCTCGCCACGGCGAAGACGGCGATGGTGATGACGAGGGCGAGGAACCATGCGCGGATGCGCGCGCCCCATCCCGAGGTGAGGCCGGCCCAGATCAGGCCGACGAAGGGAAGTGCGAGGAGCGCGATGGGCTTGATGGCGGCGGCAAGCGCGATCGCGATCACCCCAAGGATCGCCCCCGTCGGGCCGCGCCGCTCGCTCGCCAGCGCGAAGCCCATGACGATGAGGCCGATCATAAGCGCGTCGTTGTGCGCGCCTGACACGACGTGCATGACGACGAGCGGATTGAGTACGCCGAGCCACAGGGCGGGTGCCGGATCGATGCCGTGGGCGACGGCAAGGCGGGGGAGATAGATGACAAGCAGTGCGAGCCCGGCGAGCGCGGAGAGCCGGAAGAGCAGGGCCGCAAGCGCCGGCTGCTCCGGCGCGAAGGCGGCGACCCCGCGGGCGAAGAGCAGCCAGACGGGGCCGTAGGGAGTGGGTGTCTCCGCCCACATCGGGTCGACGCCGTCCTCGAACCACCCGTCGATGACCGCGACTCCGGTCTCGTAGGGATCCTGGCCGGACGCCACCACACGGCCCTGGGCGAAGTAGGAGTAGACGTCGCGGCTGAAGAGCGGCGGAGCAAGCACGAGCGGTGCCACCCACGCGATGAGGACCGTGACGAGGACACGCGGTTGGACGCCGCGAAGGCTGTGTGGATCGTCGGCGTCTGCGAGCAGGTCGTGGCCCAGGATGAGCCAGGCCTGGAGGAGCAGGGCAACGCCGACGAAGACGAAGGCGCGCGAGAGGAGCAGCCCCGCGGTCGTGCCACGCAGTGCATCCACGCCGATGACGTCGATCAGCCCGCCGCTCAGGGGCAGCCAGCCCACGCCGAGCGCTCCGACCGCGAGGATGAGCGAGCCGACGAACCCGGGGAGGGCGTAGCGCGCGAGGAGGCGCACATCCCAGGTGGTCACGACGCCAGCGTAGGCGTCGGCCAGGTGAGGCGGTGCTAGCGCAGGGCGCGGGAGCGATAGAGCGGGTCCTTGCCCAGGACGCGCTCGGCGGCGAGCCGGCCCGAGACGAGGACCATGGGCACACCCACTCCGGGCTGCGTGCCCGATCCGGTGAAGACGACGTTCTCGCCCCAGATGTTGCGCGGGCGGAAGGGCCCGGTCTGCAGGAAGGAGTGCGAGGCGGCGAACGGCGCCCCGCGCTCCATGCCGCGCTGCTCCCAGTCGAGGGGAGTCGTGGTCGCCTCGACCTCGATGGCGTCGCCGAAGCCGCGGTAGCCGCGCTCCTCGAGCACGCGCACGACCTCGTCGCGATAGCGCGGGCCCTCGGTGCGCCAGTCGATCGGTGCATCCAGATTGGGTGTGGGGAAGAGCACGTAGTAGATCTCCTTGCCGTCGGGGGCAAGGCTCGGATCGGAGCGCGAGGGGTTGGTGACAAGCAGGCTCGGGTCGCTCATGAGCCGCTTCTCGTCGATGAGCTCGCGGAAGACGCCCTTCCAGGAGTTACCGAAGTGGATGTTGTGGTGCGCGATCTGGGAGTACGACGCGGACGATCCAGCGAGGAGCAGGAAGCAGGACGGCGAGTAGTCGAGTCGGCGGATGCTCCATGGCGAGCGACCGAGGAGATCGCGATAGGCCACGGGGAGGTCGGGATTGAGCACGATGACATCGGCCTCGAGGCGCTCGCCATCAGCGGTGTGCACGGCGACGGCGCGCTGGCCGCGAGTCTCGACACGGGTGACCTCGGTGCCGTAGCGGAACTGCACCCCGTGCTTCTCCGCGGCGGCCGCCATCGCCTGAGGCACGGCGTGCATGCCGCCCTTGGGGAAGTAGACGCCGGCCACGGAGTCCATGTAGGCGATGACGGCGTAGATCGCCAGGGCGTCGTAGGGGGAGAGTCCGGCGTACATCGCCTGGAAGGAGAAGACACGCTCAGTGCGAGGGTCGCGAAGGAATTCGCGCACGCGGGGTGCGAGCTTGCGGAAGCCGCCGATCGCGACCAGGCGTGCGAGGTTGGGCGTGAGCAGGTCGAACGGCGAGTCGATATTGCGGTCGATGAAGTCGGTCATCTCGTAGCGGTAGAGCTGGGAGACGAAGTCGACGTAGCGGCGATAGCCCGCGGCCTCCTCGGGGCCGATGACCGTGCGGATCTCCTCGGCCATCTCATCGACATTGGCATGCACGTCGAGGCGGGAGCCGTCGGGGTAGAAGGCGCGGTAGAGCGGCTCTACGGGCGTGAGCTCGAGCCAGTCGGCCATGTCTTCTCCGATGCTGTCGAACGCATCGGCGATGAGGTCGGGCATCGTGAGCACGGTGGGGCCGGTGTCGATGTGGAAGGTGCCCGAGGCAGAGTCGAGTTCGATGCGGCCCGCGCGACCGCCGGGGACGTCCTCGCGCTCCAGCACGGTGACTTCGCGTCCTGCGCCGGCAAGACGCATCGCCGCGGAGAGTCCGCCGAGGCCTGCGCCGACGAGGATGACGCGATCGGTGGGCCCGGTTACGGTGCGGGGCATTAGACGCTCCTTCTCGTGGCGGCATAGGCGAGACCGGTGAGGACCTCGCAGGAGGGAGGCTGCAGCTCGACGGAGTCGAGTGAGGCGAGCGCCTGATCGGTGAGCGAGGTGATGAGCTGCTCGGCGTGGTCGAGCGCCCCCGTCTCGGAGATGACCTCGCGCAGGAGTGTGACTCCGGTGGCATCGAGTCCGGGATCGCCGAGGTGGCGCCTGATCTGCGCCGCCTGGACGGGGGTGGCGCGATCCATCGCGGTGGCGATGAGGACGGTGCGCTTGCCCTCGCGGAGGTCGTCACCGGCCGGTTTGCCCGTCTCGGAGGGATCGCCGAAGACGCCGAGGACGTCGTCGCGGAGTTGGAAGGCCTCACCGAGCGGCAGGCCGTATCCGGAGTAGGCATCCCTCACTGCAGAGTCGGCACCGGCGAGTGCGGCACCCATGTGCAGGGGGCGCTCAATCGTGTACTTCGCGGACTTGAAGCGCACGACGCGCATCGCGCGCTCGACGGAGCCACCGCCGCGCGCCTGCTCGAGCAGGTCGAGGTATTGACCGGCCATGAGCTCGGTGCGCATCTCGTCGTACACGCGCTTGGCGGCATTGAGTTGCTCGGCGGGAACACCGCTGGTGAGCAGCAACTCGTCAGCCCAGGACAGGCACAGGTCGCCGAGCAGGATCGCCGCGCCGACGCCGAAGGCCTCGGGTGAGCCGAGCCATTCGGATCCGCGGTGCAGCATGGCGAAGCGATGGTGGGCGGAGGGCATGCCGCGGCGGGTGTCAGAACCGTCCATGACGTCGTCGTGGATGAGCGCGCACGCCTGGAGGAACTCCAGGGCCGCGACTGCGCGCAGGGCCTCCTCGGTGTCGGCACCGCCAGCACCGCGGTAACCCCACCAGCAGAAGGCGGGACGCAGGCGCTTGCCCCCGCTGAGCAGGTCGCTCACGGCCTCCACCAGGGGATCGAGGTCGTCGCTGACGCCGTCGAGGATGTAGCGCTGTGCCGCGATGAAGTCATCGACTGCCTTCTGCACCCGGGGGCGCAGATCGTCGACGTCCAGCGGTGAGGTCACTCCATGAGCCTACGGGCAGCGCAACTGACCGGCGACCCGCGGAGGAATTGGCCGTCGTCGGCTGCTCACCCTCCCCCCACACCGCCGAGTGGTCAGTTGTTGAGTCAGGCCCCCTCTAGGGGCGACTCAACAACTGACCACTCGGCGCGGTGGTGGTAGTGGAG
>JBMOIL010000033.1:0-18876 GCA_049317345.1 Candidatus Nanopelagicales bacterium | reverse complement strand
AGCGGGATGGTCCTCGCGGCCAATCACCTGTCCTGGTTCGACCCCATCGTGATCTCCCACGTCCTCTGGGACAACGGCCGGCCCCCGCGCTTCCTCGCCAAGGACACGCTCTTCCGCGTGCCTGTGGTCGGCTGGGTCCTGCGCCATGCCGGGCAGATACCCGTGGTCCGAGGCACGCGCGATGCCGCGGTTGCGGTGGAGGCAGCCGTGGATGCCGCGGCCGCCGGGGAGTGCGTCATCGTCTATCCCGAGGGCACGATCACCAAGGATCCCGACCTGTGGCCCATGGCGGCCAAGACGGGGGCCGCGCGCATCGCACTCACCGCGGGCGTGCCGGTCATCCCGATGGCGCACTGGGGAGCGCAGCAAGTCATGCGCCCCTACCGCAAGGAGTTCAAGGTCCTCCCGCCCAAGATGATGCATGTGCTCATCGGGCCGCCCGTCAACCTTGACGACCTGCGCACGGAGGGCGAGCTCGATGCCGAGGCACTCCATCAGGCGACCGATCGCGTCATGAACGCCATTACGGCGCTCCTGCGCGAGGTGCGCGAAGACCAGGCCCAACTGAGCAGGGGAGAGGCCGCATGAGCCGCGTTGCCGTCATGGGGTCGGGATCATGGGGCACCGCTTTCGGGATGATCCTCGCCGATGCGGGTGGCGACGTCGTGATGTGGAGTCGCGATGCGGACATCGTGCGGCAGATCAATGACGAGCACGTCAACGAGCGCTACCACCCCGGCATCCGCCTGCCCGCCGGCCTGCGTGCGACCTCTGACGAGCGCGAGGCCCTCGGCGGCGCGCCGCTGGTCGTGTTGGCGGTGCCCGCACAGTCGCTGCGCGACAACCTCGCGCGCTGGCGCGACGATCTTGCGCCGGACAGTGTGCTCGTGAGTCTCATGAAGGGCATCGAGAGCGGCACCACCCTGCGCATGAGCCAGGTTATTGAGGAGGTGGCGCAGATCCCTCCCGCGCGGGTTGCCGTGGTGTCCGGCCCCAACCTTGCTCGCGAGATCGCCCTGCGGCAGCCGGCCGGGACGACCGTGGCTTGCTCCGATCGCGAGAGCGCGCAGCGACTGCAGGACGCCTGCACCACCGATTACTTCCGGGCCTACTGGACCACCGACGTCGTGGGCGTGGAGATCGGTGGCTCCGTGAAGAACGTCATCGCCCTGGCCAACGGCATGGCGGCGGGACTCGGCTTCGGCGAGAACTCCCAGGCCTCGCTCATCACGCGTGGCCTCGCGGAAATGGCGCGACTCGGCACGGCGCTCGGCGCGGATCCGCTCACTTTCATGGGCCTCGCCGGTGTGGGTGATCTCATCGCGACCTGCCAGTCGCCCCTTTCGCGCAATCGCACCTTCGGCGTCAACCTCGGCTCGGGTCTCACGGTGGATGAGACGATCGCGGCGACCAAGCAGACGTGCGAGGGCGTCAAGAGTTGCCAGTCGATTCTCGACCTGGCCACACGCCACGGCGTCGAGATGCCCATCACCGAGCAGGTGGTCCAGATCGTGCATCACGACATGAAGCCCCAGGAGATGCTCGCGGCGTTCATGTCGCGGTCCCCGAAGGCCGAGACCGGCCTGACCTAGCGGGTGCCCCCCTTCCGAAATCGTTGACCTAAAGCGACGTTGCAGGGTTGGCGTTTCCTCGATTGCCGGGCAGGACCCGGGGCTACCGTAGGGACCATGGGGAGTAGTGATCTCTGGGGGGAGGATGACGCGGCCAGTTACGACGATGACTCTGCTGAGATGTTCGCCCCCGCAATGGTCGATCCCGCCGTTGCGTTCCTCGCCGCCGCTGCGGGCGAGGGCCCCGCTCTCGCGTTAGCGGTGGGAACAGGGCGGCTGGCCATCCCGTTGGCCCGCCTGGGGGTGCCCGTCGTAGGGCTGGATCTCTCTCCGGCCATGCTCGCTCGACTGCGCGCTAAGTCTTCGGATGCCGAGATTCCCGTCGTTGTCGGAGACATGGCCGACACGCGAGTCCCCGGTGAGTTCACTCTTGTATTTCTCCCCTTCAACAGCATCTCCAACCTGACAACACAGGAGAAGCAAGTTGAGTGTTTCCGCAACGCTGCCCGACACTTGGTCGATGGCGGCCAGTTTGTCATCGAACTCTTCGTGCCGCCGCTCCGCAGACTGCTTCCGGGCGATGAGGCAGTCCTCTTCGACGTGAGCGAATCCCATGTTGGTTTCGACACGATCGATGTGGTGGCGCAGCAGCTTTCCTCGCATCACTTCACGCGCGCCGAGGATGGCCGGTACAGATATGGCGTCGGTAACTTCCGGTATATCTGGCCGTCCGAGTGCGATCTCATGGCAAAGATCGCAGGCATGAAGCTCGTTGCTCGATACGGCGATTGGGACAGGTCAGATTTCACGTCCGACAGTGGCAAGCACATCTCGGTCTACCGGCGGTGAAGGACGGCAGCGTGACCCCCGTAAACGAGTGAGGCCGTCCTCCGTGTCCGTTTACGTCAGAGGGTTGTGTGATCAGCAGGATTAGGTCAACGATTTCGGAGGGGGGGCGGACGCTAGTGCGCGCCGAGTGCGCGGGAGAGATCGGACCAGAGGTCCTCGGGATCCTCGATGCCCACCGACAGACGCAGGAGCCCCTCCGGCACGAGCGGATTCTCGGCCGGCCAGCGTCGGCGCCTCTCAATGAGCGACTCGACACCGCCGAGGCTGGTGGCATGCACCCACAGGTGCGTGGACTCCGCCACCGCCTGCGCCGCGACCTCGCCGCCGGCGATCTCGATGCTCATCATGAAGCCTGGTCCGGACATGAGTCGTGCGCACAGGTCATGCCCAGGGTCGCCCGGGAGACCGGGGTAGCGCACGCGCTCGACCGCGGGGTGCTCGGCGAGGCGCTCGGCGATGACCTGCGCACTGGCCTGGGAGCGGGCACGACGCAGGGACAGGGTACGCAGTCCTCGCAGCACGAGGTAGCACTCCAGGGCGCCGGGAGCACCGCCCAGCAGGATGCGGCGCAGGCGCAGGGCGTTCGCGCGCTCGGCGTCGGGCGTGATCACAAGGCCCAGGAGGCAGTCGGAGTGCCCGCCGATGGCCTTGGTTGCGCTGTGGAGCACCACATCTGCACCCATGGCCAGTGGGCGCTGACCCAGCGGGGTGGCAAAGGTGTTGTCGCAGACGACAAGTGCGCCGGCTGCGTGTGCGGCCGCGCTGATCGCCGGGATGTCGGCGACCTCCATCATGGGATTGGTGGGCGACTCGATCCAGACAGCATCCGCGCCATCGATCGCCTCGATGACGGCGGCGGTGTCGGCGATGTCGACGCGACGCAGTGTGATGGTGCCACGTGCGGCGAGTTCGCGCAGGCGCACGGCGACGCCGGTGTAGGTGAACTCCGCGGCGACAACGGTGGCGCCCGCAGGCAGCAAATCCAAAATGGCGTTGGCCGCCGCCATGCCGGATGCGAAGGCCACCGCCTCGCCGCCTTCGAGCGGACCCACCGCTTCTTCTAGGGCGCGCATACCGAGCGTGCCGTCGCGGCGGTACTCCACGTCACCACCCGCGTGATACGTGGCGGACATCTCGACGGGGTAGTTGACCGGATTGCCCGGCTCGGCCGGGGGGCGACCGGCATGCACCAGTTGCGTGTCTACGGTCCAACTCTCCGGGGTGGGCGGCGACTCGGGCTGCTCCGGCATGGCGCCGACCCTAACGCGCATCCCGGGCACTAACGTCTCGGGCGTGGCCGGGCCCCAGCGCGTACGCGTCCTCGTGCTCTTCGGGGGTCGCAGCAGCGAGCACGCCATTTCCTGCCTGAGCGCCGCGGGTGTCCTGCGCGCCCTTGACCCCTCGCGCTACGACGTCACGGCCGTGGGCATCCGCCCCGATGGCCGCTGGGTGCGTGTGAACCCTGACCCGGCCGCGATCTCCGCGGCTGAGCCGGGGGAGCTACCCGCTGTCGCCGACACCGGTGAGTCAGCGGTGCTGCTTCCCGAGCCCGTCGCGGGGGTCAACGCCCCGGATGCGATCCGAGGAGTGGATGTCGTCTTCCCCGTGCTGCACGGTCCCTGGGGCGAGGACGGCACGGTGCAGGGACTGCTCGAGATGGCGGGCATCCCCTACGTCGGATCCGGGGTCTTCGCCTCGGCCGCGGCGATGGACAAGGGACACATGAAGGCCCTGCTCGCCTCGGCAGGCCTGCCCGTCGGGCCGAGCACCGTGGTGACGCCGGCGCAGTGGGAGCACGACCCGGCCGCCGTCCGCGCGCGGATCGCCGAGCTGGGCTACCCGGTCTTCGTCAAGCCCGCCCGCGCGGGTTCCTCTGTCGGCATCAGCAAGGTGAGCGACGCCGCGCAGCTCGACGCCGCTATCGCCGAGGCACGGTCGTGGGATCCGCGCCTTATCGTCGAGGCCGCCGTCGGTGACGCCCGCGAGATCGAGTGCGCCGTGATCGCCGATGAGACGGGGCGTCCCCGGGCCACGCGATGCGCGGAGATCATCGTGCGTGGCGGACACGAGTTCTACGACTTCGAGGCGAAGTACCTCGACGATGCTGCCGAGCTCGTGGTGCCGGCAAGCCTTCCTGCAGATGTCGAGGATGAGGTACGTCGCCTCGCCGTCGCGGCATTCGAGGCTCTCGACTGCGAGGGACTCGCGCGCGTCGACTTCTTCGTGCGCCCCGACGCCGTGCTCGTCAATGAGGTCAACACGATGCCGGGCTTCACGCCCATCTCCCTCTTCCCGCGCATGTGCGCGGCCAGCGGCATGGACTACGCCGCGGTGCTCGACCTGCTCATCGCTGATGCGCTGCGGCGAGGCACGGGACTGCGCTAACGGGCCTACTGCTCCGGTGCGCCGAGTGCCGCGGAGATATCGATGAGCACGTCCGCGGGGGCGGCGTACTCCTCGGGGACCAGCACCTCGACGTAGACCGGCTCACTCTGCGTCGGCCAGGTGACCGCGATGAAGCCCGTGCCGCCGACTCCCTCGACCGGCAGCCAGCCGACGCCGAGGACGTCAAGGAGTTGCGACGTCGATGCGAGTGCAGCCGGACGGCTCACACCGCAGCGGTAGGTGATGGGGGGTTCGCCCCAGGCTGCCGTGCCCTGCTCCTGGGTGGGACGAAGGCCAGCACCCGAGACCGTGGCGGGGAGAGCGACCGAGTCACACACCTGTGCCGGGGCGTCGGGGGCGGGCACGGCGACCTGCCGGCCGCATGCGGCGAGCAGTGCGCTCGCTGTGAGCGCGAGAAGGAGAGGGACACGCGAGGTCATGGCGGGCGCGTGCCGTCACATGTGGACGACGGGGCAGGTCAGGGTGCGTGTGATGCCCCCGACCTGCTGGATGGCGCTGAGGATGTCGCGCCCGAGCTCGTCCATCCCCGGAGCCTCGACGCGCACGATGATGTCGTAGGGCCCGGTGACATCCTCGGCGGACACCACACCGGGGATGGCGGCGATCGCGGGGCGGACTCCGGCCGTGGCACCCACCTCGGTCTGGACGAGCACATATGCCTGAACGCTCATGTCGCCTCCCGGATCGGTTGCCTACCCGGGCAGACTAGCGACCGGGGCCGCGTGGGGGGAATCACGCACCTGCGCGGGCCAGGGCGATCAGGGAGGCACTGTGGCGGGTACGACGGTGGGAGACCTCGGCGAGATCGCCGTCGTGCAACGCATCCTCGAGGCGGTGGGGCCTCTCCCGGGAGTCCCCGTGGGCCCCGGTGACGACGCGGCCGTGCTGGCGTGCGCGGACGGGCGCATGGTGGTGACGACCGACATGCTTGTCGAAGGCCGACACTTCAGGTGTGACTGGTCGGAACCGGCCGATATCGGCCACAAGGCGGCGGCGGAGAATCTCGCGGACATCGCGGCGATGGGTGCCAAACCCACGGCGCTCCTCGTCGCCCTCGCGATGCCACCCGACACCGAGATCGCCTGGGTTGACGGCTTCCTCCGTGGACTGCTGGAGGAGGCGGGACGCGCGGGTGCGGTGCTCGCGGGAGGTGACCTCGTGCGCGCTGACGCGATCACCGTGGGCGTGACCGCCTTCGGGGACCTCGGTGGCCGTGCCCCGATCCTGCGTTCGGGTGCACAGCCCGGTGATGTCATCGCCATCTGCGGGGCACTCGGCAGTGCCGCTGGCGGACTCGCGGTGCTGTCCCGGGGATTCCGCTCGCCGCGCGCGCTCGTCGATGCCCACCGCCGCCCCCGGCCGGACTACCCCGCGGGAGTGAGGGCCTCCGATGCCGGAGCCCATGCCCTCATGGATGTGAGCGACGGCCTCCTGCTCGACGCGGATCGCATGGCGCGGGCATCAGGGGTCGCGATCGATATCCACGCCGAGGCGCTACCCCGTGACGAGGCGGTGGTGACCACTGCGTCGGCGTACAACCTGGATCCGCTCACGTGGATCCTGGGCGGCGGCGATGACCACGCGCTGCTTGCGGCATTCCCGTCTGACGCGCGCCTGCCGGAGGGATTCGTCCAGGTCGGCACGGTCATGGCCGCGGTGGGGGAGGGCACGCGCGTGCTCGTGGACGGGCGTGAGCCGGAGCAGATAGCGGGGTTCGAGCACTTCCGCGCGTAGCGCGGCCAACGGCGACTAGGCGCGGGTGACCTTGCCTGCCTTGAGGCAGGAGGTGCAGACGTTGAGGCGCTTGGGCGTGCGACCGATCATCGCGCGCACAGACTGGATGTTGGGGTTCCAGCGTCGCGGGGTGCGACGGTGCGAGTGCGAGATGCTGTTGCCGAAGCCCGGGCCCTTGCCGCAGACGTCACAGGTGGCAGCCACGGTGAACTCCTCAGGTCATCAGCGCGGGCCCCCTCGGGCCCAGGTCGCGTGCCGCCGCCGTCGGCAGCAGCCCCATGAGGGTAGCCGAGAGGAGCGGCGCAGCCCAAACCGGGAGGCCCGCCTCGGTCTGCCCCGGGGGATACGGTGAGCGAGGCCACATCCGAGGGGGTGGGCCGAGAGGTGGCCGGGGAGGTGACCATGGCGCAGCCCGGGCCTACTCGCCTGCACGCTGCCGCCGTGCGGGCCTGGGCCGAGGCCTCGCTGCAGGCCCTCGGTGAGGAGCGCGCCGCGATCGACGCCCTCAACGTCTTCCCCGTCCCCGATGGCGACACCGGCACCAACATGTTCCTCACGGTGGAGTCAGCCTGCGCCGCGATCGACGAAGTTTTCGACGTCGAAGAAGAGCGCGGAGCGAGGCCCCGCACGGCTGACGTCGCTGCCGCCATGGCGCGGGGCGCGCTCCTGGGCGCGCGCGGCAACTCCGGTGTCATCCTCGCCCAGATCGTGCGCGGAGTCTCGGGCGTGCTGGGCGCAGTATCCGACGGTGATGCGCTCACACCCGACATCGTCGGTCGTGCTCTGCGCGCCGCCAGCGACGAGGCGTACGCCGCGGTCTCGCATCCGGTGGAGGGCACGATCCTGTCGGTCGCGCGGGCCGCTGCGGAGTCCGCGGATCAGGCCGTCGACGCGGGAGCTGATCTGGTGACGGTCATCGAGCGTGCGGTCAACGCTGCGCACGACGCACTCGCGCTCACGACCGAGCAGCTTCCGGCCCTGCGCGATGCGGGCGTCGTCGACGCGGGCGGTCAGGGCCTTGTCGTCGTGTACGACGCACTACTCGAGGTCGTCACCGGCGTCCGCCGACGGCGTCCGCGCTCCTCCACCCGCGCCAAGCTGCCGGCTCCGCACGTGGTCCACGGAGCGCCGGTCCCCCTGGCGGGGGAGCCGTCGTACGAGGTGATGTACCTCGTCACCGCGACCGCGGACGATGTAGCGCGCCTGCGGGGTGAGCTCGAGACCCTCGGCGACTCGCTCATGGTGACCGGGGATGCCGACCTGTGGAACGTCCACGTGCACGTCCACGATGCAGGAGCGGCCATCCAGGCGGGCCTGGCGGTCGGGGCGCTCGAGCGCATTCGCGTCACCTACCTTCCGGAGGCGACGTCGACGCCACCGCTGTCGGGGCGCGGCCTTGTGGTGGTCACGCACGGACCCGGCACAGCGGCGCTCGTCGCCGACAACGGTGCGGTGGCGGTGCCCGCGCGCCCGCGGCGTCGACCCTCCACCGCCGAGCTCCTCGATGGTGTCCATCGCTCGGCGTCCGCTGAGGTCGTGATGCTGCCGAGCGACTCGGATTCACTCGCCGTCGCCGAGGCTGCCGCCGAGCAGGCGCGAGCCGAGGGACTGCGCGTCTCCGTCATCCCCGCTCGATCCATCGTGCAGAGCCTGGCGGCGCTTGCGGTCCACGATCCCGGTGCGCGCTTTGACGATGCAGTCGTGGCGATGACGCGTGCAGCGGGGGCCACGCGCTACGGGGCAGTGACGATCGCATCCAAGGACGCGCTCACCATGGCAGGCCCATGTCGTGTCGGTGATGTGCTCGGGCTGGCTGAGGGCGACATCATCGACATCGGATCCGACGTCGACGCCGTCGCATCAGCCGTGGCCGACAGGCTTCTCGGCGGCGGCGGGGAGCTGCTCACCCTGGTGAGCGGAGCCGACCTCGGCGCCGCAGAGTCAGAAGCCCTCGCGGAAACGCTGCAGCGCCGGCACCCGGGAGTCGATGTCGTGACCATCGACGGTGGCCAGCCCCTGTGGCCGGTGATCGTCGGCGTGGAGTGACGATGGCGCGCGTGAGCCTCGCCGCTCCCGTCTCCACGGTCGCGGGCGGCAAGACCGCCAAGGCCTTGCGCGATGGCCTTGGCATCGAAACTGTCGACGACCTGCTGCGCCACTACCCCCGCCGCTACATCGACCCCGGCGAACTCACCGACCTCGACTCCCTGGAGGTGGGCGAACACGTCACCGTGCTGGCCGAGGTGGTGTCCGCGACCAATCGGCGCATGCAGCAGCGCAAGGGCACCGTGACGGAGGTCGTCGTCTCCGATGGTCGTGGACGTATCAGCCTGGTGTTCTTCAACCAGCCGTGGCGCGTGGAGCGCGAGTTCCGGGTGGGCAGGCGAGGGCTCTTCGCCGGCACGGTGTCGGCGTACGGCGGCACACGTCAACTCGCACACCCCCGGCACGTGATGATTCCCGACAGTGGCCTGCACCTTGTCGAGGATTCCGCTGACGCGCAGGCCGAGCGTGATCGCGAGGCAGAGGCAGCTTTCTCCGATCTCCTCATCCCCATCTATCCGGCTACCGCGGGACTGCCGAGTTGGCGGATCCAGCAGACGGTCCGGCTGGCGCTGGACTCCCTCGCCGATATCGAGGATCCGCTGCCGCCTGCCGTGCGGATGCAGAAGGGCCTCCTGGGGCTCGACGATGCACTCCGCGGGATCCACCGACCCGCCGATCAGGACTCCATCGAGACGGCGCGACGCCGGCTGCGCTTCGAGGAGGCATTCGATCTACAGGTCGTGCTGGCGCAGCGGCGCCAGGAGCGCCTCGCCCAGGCTGCGGCGCCGCGACCGGTCTCCTCCGCGGGCTTGCTCGCGGCCTTCGACGAGCGCATGCCCTACGCCCTCACCTCGGCGCAGAAGCGCGTCGGCGCTGAGATCGCTACCGACCTATCCGACAGTCACCCCATGCAGAGGCTCCTCCAGGGTGATGTCGGCAGTGGCAAGACGCTCGTCGCCCTACGCGCCATGCTCCAGGTGGTGGATGCAGGTGCGCAGGCGGCGATGCTCGCGCCCACCGAGGTCCTCGCGCAGCAGCATCTGCGCACCATTCGCAGCCTGCTCGGGCCGCTGGCGGAGTCGGGGCTGCTGGGCTCCGGTGACATCGGCACGCGCGTGGCCTATCTGTCGGGCTCCCAGTCGGCCAAGCAGCGACGCGAGGAGCTCGCCGCCATCGCGAGTGGCGAAGCCGGCATCGTCGTGGGCACCCATGCTCTGCTCGAGGACACGGTCGACTTCGCCGACCTCGGACTCGTCATTGTCGATGAGCAGCACCGCTTCGGTGTGGAGCAGCGTGCTGCGCTGACGTCGCGGGGGGCCGGCGACATGCGACCCCACGTGCTCGTGATGACGGCGACGCCGATTCCCCGGACTGTCGCCATGACCGTATTCGGCGACCTCGACGTGAGCATCATCGACGAGTACCCGCCGGGCCGCGGCCGGATCGCCACACACGTGGTGGCCCCTCGCGAGCAACCCGCTCACCTCGTGCGCGCCTGGGATCGCGTGCGGGAAGAGGTCGAGGCGGGAGGGCGCGTCTTCGTCGTGTGTCCGCGCATTGGAGACGACGCGTCCTCCGCCAGTTCCGATGAGGTCGATGCCGATCCCGAAGCGACACCCGAGGAATCACCACTCTCCAGCGTCATCGATGTCGCGCGGGCCCTGTCGGACCGGTGGCTCGCGGGCCTGCGCGTCGGCGTACTCCACGGGCGCATGCCGTCGGAGGACAAGGACGAAGCGATGCGGCGCTTCACCCTTCCCTCCGACGACCCGAGTGCACTCGACGTGCTCGTCTCCACGACGGTCATCGAGGTGGGCGTGGACGTGCCGGAGGCGTCCATGATGGTGATCCTCGACGCCGAGAGGTTCGGTATTTCACAGCTCCACCAGCTGCGTGGTCGCATCGCTCGCGGGGGAGGCGACGGACTCTGCCTTCTCGTGACCGCAGCCGAGCCGGACTCGCCTGCCCGGGAGAGGCTCGCGGCGGTGGCAGCCACGACCGATGGATTCGCCCTCGCTCGGGTGGATCTGGAAGCACGGCGCGAGGGGGACATCCTCGGCACCGCTCAGTCGGGTCGGCGCTCTTCGCTGAGGCTCCTCGAGGTGATCCGCGACGAGCCCCTGGTGGAGGAGGCGCGTCAGGCCGCGCAGGAGATCGTGTCTGCTGACCCGCAGTTGGCGCGCCATCCGGTGCTGCGTGAGCGCGTGCGGATGCTCGCCGCCGACGATCGCGCTGACTTCCTGGAGAAGGGCTGACATGCGAATCATCGCCGGTCAGGCCGGTGGTCGTCGCCTCGCTGCGCCCCCCGACGGCACGCGTCCCACCACCGATCGTGTGCGCGAAGCGCTGTTCTCCAGCCTCGATGCTCACGTGCACGCGCACCATGGCGGATGGGGCGACGTCCGCGTGCTCGACATCTTCGCGGGCTCCGGTGCCGTCGGGCTCGAGGCCATGAGCCGGGGTGCCCGCAGCGCGACCCTGGTCGAGCGCGACCGACGGTGCCTGGAGGTCCTGCGGCGCAACGCAGCCGCGGTGGATCCGCGCGCACGAGTCGTCTCGGCTGATGCCACGACCTGGCGCCCCGACCAAGGCCCCTACGACCTGTTGTACGTCGACCCGCCGTACGCGCTCCCGGACGACGAGGTGCGCGCACTCCTCGCATCCCTAGCGGCCCACGACGCCCTGGCCGAGGATGCGCTCGTCATCGTCGAGCGGTCGACACGCTCACCGGCCCCCTGGCCCGACACGGGATGGGAGCAGCTTCGCAAGCGCGACTACGGCGATACCGCGCTTTGGTACGGTCAAGCCAGCCCGTCAGGAGCGGCCGCGTCGGTCCGCCGGTCCAGCCCGTCAGAGGAGGCGTGATGCACGTCGCGGTCTGTCCCGGATCCTTCGACCCGGTCACCAATGGGCACCTCGATGTCTTCCGGCGAGCATCCACGCTGGCCGACCGCGTGATCGTGGCGGTGCTCATCAACAAGACCAAGTCGAGCCTCTTCACGGTGGACGAGCGCATCGACATGCTCCGTGAGGTTGTGGCCGATTTGCCCAACGTCGAGGTGGACTCCTTCTACGGTCTGCTCGTCGACTACTGCAAGGAGCACGGGGTCCAGGCCATCGTCAAGGGCTTGCGGGCGGTGAGCGACTTCGACTACGAGCTCCAGATGGCCCAGATGAACTACCGCCTGGCCAAGGTGGAGACGCTCTTCGTCTCCACGAATCCCCTCTACAGCTATCTCTCATCCAGTCTCGTCAAGGAAGTTGCTACGCACGGCGGCAGCGTCGAGGGGCTGGTCCCGGATGTCGTCCTGGAGCGGCTCCACGCCACACTGGAGCAGCGGCGCTAGTGTCGGGCGCTGGATCTGCAGCGGGCTGACGCGGTCGTCAGATCGTCGATAGGAGGTGGCGTGTGGACGTCGATCAGAAACTCGAAGAGCTCTCCGTGCTTGTCGAGGAGGCGAAGTCAGTCCCGCTGTCGGCGTCCTGCATGGTCAATCGTGCCGTCGTCCTCGACCTCATCGATGACATCCGCGACGCTCTGCCGAGCTCCCTCTCGGATGCCGACCAGTTGCTCGCGGAGCGCGAGGCCGTCGTCTCAGAGGGACGTCGAGAGGCCGACCGTCTCATCGCCGAGGCACGCGAGGAGCAGCTGCGCATGCTGTCTCAGCACGAGGTCTACCTTGTCGCTGTGGCCGAGTCCGAGGCCCTGCGCGGTGAGACCTTCGACGAGGTGACGCGGATGCGCCGCGAAACCGACGACTACATCGACGCCCGCCTGGCCACCTTCGAGATCACCCTCCACAAGACCCTCTCGGCCGTGGAGCGCGGGCGCGACAAGCTGCGCGGCCAGGCGGAACTCGAGGAGGAGTACGACGAGGACGAGGGGCCGATTCCCGGCTGAGCCCCGGCATTGGCGGTTGCGGGTAGCCCTGGCGTATCCTTGGCGCGGCCGGTTTCCCCGGCCTGGAGCAGTCGGAGGAGTCCTGAACGCCCTCGACCCCCGTGCACCTTTCGTCGTGGACACCCGCGACCTGGGTCGCCGGGCGGGCGCGATGAAGGACCTGCACCTCGAGGTGCCGGCTACGACGGGTTGGGGAGCGGGGCTGGCCAGGGTCCCCGAAGGCAGCGACGTCGACCTCGATCTGAGGCTGGAGTCGGTGGTGGAGGGGGTGCTCGTCTCCGGGTCAATCCGGGCGAGGGTCGATGCCGAATGTGCGCGTTGTCTCGAGCCTTTCACCTGGGACGAGGATGTGGACGTCCAGGAGTTGTTCGTCTACCCACCTCAGGACGCGCGAGGTCATCGCGTGGACGAGGGGGTCGACGACGAGGAGGATGCCCCACCCGTCATCGAGGACGATCTCATCGACCTCGAGGCGACGGTGCGTGATGCGGTCGTGCTGCGACTGCCGATCGCACCGCTGTGCCGGGATGACTGCCCGGGGTTGTGCGCCGAGTGCGGCGCGCTCCTCGCGCTCGACCCCGGTCATCGCCACGAACAGCAAGACCCTCGCTGGGCAGCGCTTGGAGCGTTGCTCGCCGGGGACCCGCAAGATCAGCAGGACCTCGTGCGCGACACGGTGCACGACGACGACAAGGACCAGTGACGTGGCCGTTCCCAAGCGGAAGACATCCCGCTCTAACACCCGGCATCGCCGTTCCCAGTGGAAGGCCACCGCCCCCACGCTGGTGTCCTGCGCTCGCTGCCGTGAGCCCAAGCTCGCGCACACCGTGTGCCCCACGTGCGGCACCTACGCCAAGCGACGCGTCCTCGACGTCTGAGCAGGGCATGTCCTCGGCTGAGCCGCCGGTCTCGATCGCCCGAGACGCGGTCGCTCGCGTCCTGGGGATCGACGCCACGACGCTGCGTGCCGACACGCCCCTGGTGTCGCTCGGCTGGGACTCGCTCGCCTCTATCTGCTGGAGTGACGCTGTGGGCGAAGCCGGCTGGCGCAGCGATGCCGTCGCGGCTTTGCGCGCGGCGAGTGTCGCCGACCTGGCGTCATGCCTGATGACCGAGGAAGCCACTCCATGAGCAATGCCGTCGTGACCAAGATGGAGCAGGTCCTCGCCGACCTTGGTGTGGCGCTGCCCGACGACCGCATGGAACTCGCCGTGACCCATCGGTCCTTCGCCTACGAGAACGGCGGCCTTCCGACCAATGAGCGGATGGAATTCCTCGGCGATTCTGTGCTCGGGCTAGTGGTCACGGAATCGCTCTACCTCCGCTATCCCGACGTGGCCGAGGGTCAACTCGCCAAGATGCGTGCTGCCATCGTCAACGCGCGTGCACTCGCCGACGTCGCCCGATCCCTCGACCTCGGAGTGCTGCTGCGGCTTGGCAGGGGAGAGGAGATCACGGGCGGCCGTGACAAGTCCTCGATCCTCGCCGACACCCTGGAGGCAGTGATCGGAGCCGTCTATCTCGAGCACGGGATCCGTGCCGCCGAAGCTGTCGTGCACCGGCTGTTCGACCCACTGGTTGACCACGCGTCCACGCTCGGAGCCGGACTCGACTGGAAGACCTCACTGCAGGAGCTCACCGCAGCCCTCGAGTTGGGCGTGCCGGACTACTCCGTGGATGAATCAGGGCCCGATCACGCCAAGACCTTCCGTGCGCGCGTGACCCTCGCGACCGAGGTCTGGGGCGAGGGCGAGGGCCGCTCGAAGAAGGAGGCCGAGCAGCAGGCGGCCGAAGCGGCGTATCGAGCCGCAACCCTGCGCCAACAGGGTGCCTGAGCTTCCCGAGGTGGAGGTCGTCCGCCGCGGCCTTACCCCCTACCTAACGGATCGCCGCTTTGCCGGCGTCGAGGTGATCGAGCCAAGATCCGTACGCCGCCATTCCGCGGGTGCCGCCGACCTTGCCCATGGACTCACGGGGCGTCACGTGCGGTCGGTGAGCCGGCGGGGCAAGTACCTCTGGATGGTCCTCGACGATGATCGAGCGCTGGTCGTGCACCTAGGCATGAGCGGACAATTGCTGCTCCCTGAGCCGAAGTCCGCGGATGAGAAACACCTCAGGGTGCGCATCGAACTCGAGGGCGCCGACCGCGAACTGCACTTCGTCGATCAGCGGATGTTCGGAGGCATGCACATCGACGAACTCACAGACGACGACGCCGGTGGGCGCGTCCCCATCGCCGTGGGACATATCGCGCGGGATCCACTCGACCCCCACTTCGACGACGACGCTTTCGTCCGCGCGGTCCGGGCGCGCTCCTCGGGCATCAAGCGCTGTCTGCTCGACCAGTCCCTGGTGTCCGGGATCGGGAACATCTATGCCGACGAGGCGCTGTGGCGCGCGCGCCTGCATTACGACGTACCAGGACGGCGCCTCACCGGGCCGCGCGTGCGCGAACTCCTCTCCCATGTGCGCGCGGTCATGGACGAGGCCCTGGCAGAGGGAGGTACGTCGTTCGACTCCCTCTACGTCAACGTCAACGGCGAGAGCGGCTGGTTCGACCGCTCCCTGCATGCCTACGGCCGCGAAGGGGAGCCCTGTGATCGATGCGGGCGTCCCCTTGTCCGTGAGCACTTCATGAATCGCTCGTCCTACCGATGTCCGTCCTGCCAGCGGCGGCCCCGGGGAACGGTTTGACGGCGTCCTCTTGACCCTGCCACCCTGCTCGCACCAGAGGGGACGCGAGCGTCCCCGGGGGCCGGTGGTCCCGGGAACAGGGGAGTTGCCATGGCCAAGGCCATCTACGGTCACACGGGGGCCGATGCTCGCCTCGCGGCTGAGGTGGCCCGGCTACGTGCCCGTGTCCGCGATCTCGAGGCCGAGGTGGCCCGCCTGACCGCCGTGGCCGAGGACTGGCCGGTGCGGGATTGGGAGGTCCCGGCGGACCTCCTCGTGCCCGATCCTCGCTGAGCTGCCGCCGCGGGTAGGGTCGGCGCGTGCATCTGAAGAGCCTCACGCTCAAGGGCTTCAAGTCGTTCGCCTCGGCGACGACCCTTGCCTTCGAGCCCGGGGTCACGTGCGTCGTGGGGCCCAACGGCTCCGGCAAGTCCAACATCGTGGATGCCATCGCCTGGGTCATGGGCGAGCAGGGGGCGAAGTCGCTTCGCGGCGGAGCGATGTCCGACGTCATCTTCGCGGGCACCAGCGGCCGGGCACCCCTGGGTCGCGCCGAGGTCGCCCTCACGATCGACAACACCGACGGCGCGCTCCCCATCGACTACACCGAGGTCACCATCTCGCGCACTCTCTTCCGCAACGGAGGATCCGAGTACGCCATCAACGGCACCCCGTGCCGACTCCTCGACATCCAAGAGCTCCTGTCGGATTCCGGCATCGGTCGCGAGATGCACGTCATCGTGGGGCAGGGGCAGCTCGATGCGATCCTGCACGCGACCCCCGAGGACCGTCGTGGCTTCATCGAGGAGGCCGCGGGCGTCCTCAAGCACCGTAAGCGCAAGGAGAAGGCCCTCCGCAAGCTCGATGCCATGCAGGGCAACCTCACGCGGGTCACGGATCTCACGACCGAGCTCCGGCGGCAGCTGAAGCCCCTGGGGCGCCAGGCCGAGGTCGCCCGACGCGCGGTGGTGATCCAGGCCGAGGCCCGTGATGCTCGCCTGCGCCTCATGGCCGACGACCTTGCTCAGTTCCGCGAGACCTTGGCCGCCGAGGTAGCGGACGAGTCGGCCGTGCGCGAGCGGCGCCTCGAGGTCGAGGGAAGGCTTGCTGCGCTCACGGCGCAGGAGGCCTTGCTCGACGCCGAGTCCCAGACCGCGGCACCGCTCCTGGCATCGGCGCAGCAGTCGTGGTTCGGCCTGTCCGCGCTGCGCGAGCGCTTCCTCGGCACCGCATCGCTCGCCGCCGAGAGACTGCGACTCATCGGCCCCGAGATCGAAGACGCCACCGAGAGCGGACGCGACCCCGAGGCACTCGAGGCCGAGGCGGCCGGGCTGCGCGAGGAGGAGTTCACTCTCGGGCGCCGGGTGGAAGCGGATCGATCGGCTCTGGCCGAGGCCACGGCCGTCCGCTCCGAAGCCGAGCGAGCGCTCGCCGAGGAGGAGCGTCGGGTCGCCCTCGGGATCCGCTCGCAGGCGGATCGTCGCGAGGGTCTTGCCCGCCTCGCGGGGCGCGTCGCAGCTGCGCGCTCGCGGCGCGAGGCGCGGGCCGCCGAGATCGAGCGCGTGGCCACGCAGCGGGAGGATGCCCGGACGCGCGCGGCCACCGCCCAGCGCGAGTTCGCGACACTGGAAGCACAGGTTGCCGGACTCGATGCGGGCGAGCTCGGGCTGGACACCCAGTACGAAGACACGCAGACGCGACTGGCCGACGCCGACACGCTTGTGGAGTCCCTGCGCCATCAGGAGCGCGAGAGCGAGAGGGAGCGCGCTGCGCTCGCCGCTCGACTCGAGGCCCTGCGCATCGCGCTCGCTCGTGGCGATGGCCCCGGCGCCCTGCTGCAGGCGGGGGAGTCGGTGGGCGTCATCGGCACCGTGGCCTCGTTGCTCGCTGTCGAATCGGGTTACGAGCGAGGGGTGGCTGCAGCCCTGGGCCCGCTGTCGGATGCGGTGGTCGTGCGAGATGCACGCTCCGCGATCGACGGCATCATGCTCCTGCATCGCGACACCGCGGGGCGGGCGAGCGTCGTCGTACTCGGCCAGGACAGCGGCCCCATCGCTGATCCTGGGACCGCACCGGAGGGCCTGCGCTGGATCAGCGAAGTCGTATCCGGTACGCCCGAACTCCTCACCGCACTTCGCTCGCGACTGGCGGGCATCGTGATCGTCGATGACCTCGCTGACGCCGCGCGCGCTGCCGTTGCCGGTCTCACTGCGGTGACACGTGACGGCGACCTTGTCGGTCCGCACGTGGCGTTCGGCGGCTCCGGCGATGCGCCCTCCCTTATCGAATTGCAGTCGGCCGTCGATGAGGCGGCGTCTTCGCTCGAATCGGTCCAGCACTCCCTTGAGCGCACCCGGTTCGAGCTCGCCGCGGCACTAGATGCGCAGCGTGAGGCGACCGAGACCGCGGAGGCCGCGCTCTCTCGTCTGCACGAGTCGGACGCTCGTCTGGCTGCTGTGGCGGAGCAGCTGGGACTCCTGGGCCAGGCCGCACGGGCCGCGACCGCGGAGGCCGACCGGCTCGCCGCGGCCGAGCAGGCCGCGCTCGAGGCCCTGGCTTCCGATGAGGCCACCCTCGCCGATCTCGAGGAGCGACTGGTCGCGGCAGAGGCCGAGGGTGGCGATGAGGATGTCGCCGATCGTCGGCCAGAGTTCTCGCAGGGAGCCGAGCAGGCTCGCGCCCACGAGGTGGAGGCGCGGCTGGCGCTGCGCACCGGGGAGGAGCGTCTCGCCTCGCTCACGGCTCGCGCGGAGGGCCTGGAGCGGGCAGCCGCCCACGAGCGCGCCTCGCGTCGGCGCGCCATCGAGCGCCGGGAGCAGCGCGCACGCGAGGCAGAGGTCGCACAGGCCGTTGCCAAGGGCGTGGAGGTCGTGCTGCGCCATCTTGAAGCCTCACTGCTGCGCGTGGATGCTGAGCGTCGTGAGCGCGAGGAGCAGCAAACGACTCGCGATGCCACGCTCCACCAGGTGCGGCAGTCCCTGCGGGAGCTCGGTGCGGAGATGGAGCGCCTCACCGACTCCGTGCATCGTGACGAGGTCGCCCGCACCGAGCAGCGCCTGCGCATCGAGCAGGTGGAGGGTCGTGTCATTGAGGAGTTTGGCATCGAGCCCGACTCCCTGGTGGCGGAGTACGGACCCGATCAACTCGTGCCGCCCACGCCGTCGGCACCCGGCGACGAGGTCGATCCCGACGCGCCCGCTCCCGAGCCCTACCCCTACGAGCGGGCCCAGCAGGAGCGTCGGCTCAAGGCCGCCGAACGTGGCCTCGCACTGCTCGGCAAGGTCAACCCCCTCGCTCTCGAGGAGTTCACTGCACTCGAGGAGCGGCTGCGCTTCCTCACCGAGCAGGTGGATGACCTCAAGCGTTCGCGCACGGACCTCCTCGCGATCATCAAGGAGGTGGACGAGCGCGTCGAGGCCGTCTTCACCGAGGCCTATCACGACACGGCGCGTGAGTTCGAGCGCGTGTTTGCCCGCCTCTTCCCCGGTGGTGACGGCCGACTTGTGCTTACCGATCCCTCGGACATGCTGCTCACCGGTGTCGACGTCGAAGCGCGACCCCCGGGCAAGAAGGTCAAGCGGCTGTCGCTGCTGTCCGGCGGTGAGCGCTCGCTCACGGCGGTTGCCTTTCTCATCGCACTCTTCAAGGCGCGACCCAGCCCGTTCTACGTGCTCGACGAGGTCGAGGCCGCGCTCG
>JBMOIL010000032.1:0-19129 GCA_049317345.1 Candidatus Nanopelagicales bacterium | reverse complement strand
GGTTACGACGACGGCGCTCGCGTCGGTGTCGTAAGCACTCCGCTGGGAGCGCGCATGCTGCTCACGCCACGCAAGGGCAATGGAGACGTGACGGCGGTGACGCTCAGGCCGAATGGCGAGAGCGTGGCCGCCGAGGAGGTCATCCAGCGCAACGGGGCCCAATCGGCCGGTATGTAGCGAGCGAAAAACCTGCGCGGGGGCTTGCTACCCTGGCCGCGTTGTCGACCGCTGTCCGGCGGCGCGTACAGGAGGTCCCCCATGCGCACTCGTTCCCTCGTGGTCGCCGTCGCCGCCCTCGGCATGGCCCTCGCTGGTTGCACCTCCTCGTCGGGGAGTGACTCCAGCAGCGCGTCGGTCTCCCCGCGCGCGGTCGTGCTCGTGTCCGGTGTGGCCTCGGTGACGCCGTTCACCACGCCCGAGGCGGCATGCACCACCGGCTTCTCCGCTGGGGCCTCCTGGGGACCGATGCGCGACTACCTCGTGTCCGAGGGCTTCACCGTCTTCACCGCACCCGTTACGAACATCCCAGGGCAGCAGGTGCAGACGAGTCTCGATGACAACGTCAACGGTCCGTTCGGCGGCTGTCCCGAGCAGCCGCCGTTCGACGTGACGATCACCTCGATCAATGATCCGGAGTTGGGCGGGCAGAGGCTCGCGGCGTTCATCGACTGGCTCAATACCGAGTACGGCATCACGAGCGTCGATGTGGTGGCCCACTCCCTGGGCGGGATCTTCTCCCGGAATGGCATCCGCAATCTCAAGGAGAGCGACTCCCCGGTGATGGTCCGCAGCTTCACGACGCTGAGCAGCCCGTGGGAGCCGGTCATGATCGCCAATCCGCCGTACGAGCCGGAGAAGGCATGCGACGGGCTCGAGGTGTGCGTCGAGATCGTGAAGGGCCTCACCGCGATTCCCGAGTTGGCCGTCATCGTGGACTTCTTCCAGCCGGAGATCTACGGCCGCTGGACCGAGTTGCAGGAGGGCGTGCTCGACGGCGTACCCGTGACGCTGGTGACGGGGACGATGTTCACCAAGCCGGGGGGCACCCCGGAGAAGTGGCCCAATGACGGCTACGTCCAGTACAGCGCCGGAGTTGCGCGGACCGTGCCGGATTCGGTGCTGCCGGAGCGGGCCTGCTTCGCCTTCCCGCTCAGTCATAGCGGTGGCACCTCGGTCCTTGCGGGAGCCTCACCGGCGGAGTCGGTGGTCTACAGCCCGGCCGTCATGCAGGTCGTCGCCAACGGCATCCGCACGGCGGGTACGCCGAAGCAGCTGGCCAACCGCCTGGGCTGCCCGGCGCCGTAGCCGGATGGATCGCCTCGCCGGCGCACTCAGTGCTGGAGGGTGCTGGGCTCCTCGACGTGGGTGAGATGGCCGTCGAGGATCTCGAAGACGCGATCGGTGTACTCCACCATGCGCAGGTCGTGGGTCACCATGATGCCGGTCTTGCCACGGTCCTTGATCTCCCTGCGCAGCAACTGCACGACCTGGCGGCCGAGAGCGGTATCGAGTGCGGCGGTCGGCTCATCGACCAACACAAGGTCGGGATCGTTCATGAGGGCGCGGCCGATGGCGACGCGCTGGCGCTCACCACCCGAGAGCTGCTCGGGAAGGTTCTTGGCCCGGTCGGCCAGCCCGAGCTCCTCGAGCAGCTGGTCGGCGCGCTGCTGTGCGGCCTTCTTGGGGGTCTTGACGAGCGTGGCGACGTAGAGGAGGTTCTCGCGCGCGGTGAGGAAGGGCACGAGGTTGGCCGACTGGAAGACGAAGCCGACCCGCTCGGCGCGGAACTTCGTCAACTCGCGCTTGGACAGCGCGGTGACATCGACATCGCCGAGGGTGACGCTGCCCGAAGTGGCGGCCAGCAGCCCGCCGATGATCGAGATGAGCGTCGTCTTGCCCGAGCCGGACGGGCCGAGGAGCGCGACGAACTCGCCCTGCTCGACCGCCATGGTGGCGTCATCGAGTGCGGTGACGGCGGTGTGGCCGCTGCCGTAGACCTTGCTCACATTGCGCACCTGGAGCAGTGCGCCGGGGCGCTCGGCGACGGGGTCGTTCATAGGGTTCCTCCGATGGCGGTGGCCGGATCGATGCGCGCCAGGCGGCGCAGGGAGAAGGCGGCGCCGACGACTCCGGCGACCAGGGTGAAGACGGCGATCTGGATGAGGGTGTCCGTGCGGAAGAGCGTGGGCACCGTCGCGGGAATGATGAGACCGAAGAGTCTCGCCACGATCGCGCCGATGATCACGCCCAGGATCGAGGCCACGATTGCCTGCACCATCACGGCACGCCCCAGCGCCCCGGTGGACGTGCCGAGGGCCTTGAGGGCCGCGAAGAGCTCGCGCTTCTCCAGCACCAGCAGGGCGAAGAAGAGGGCGACGACGAGGGCGGCGACCGCCAGCGTGGTGTAGATGATCGAGTTGAGCGTGGAGCTCTGCTGCTCGACGCCCGGGATCGCCAGGCCGACGGCTTCCGCGGTGAGCACGGATGTGCCCGGCAGAGCTGCGGCGATCGCCGTGAGGTCGGCACCGGGCTCGGTGATGAGGGCGATGGCGTTGATGGCCGTGGGCTGACCGCGCAGCTCGGGGCGCACCGCGTCACGCATGGCACGCCAGTCAGCGACCGACGTCCACACGGTGGGCTGCAATTGGTACGCCGCGTCCGACACGAAGCCCACGACCTCGACGGCGACGTCACCGACCGCGACCTGGGAGCCGAGGGTGACACCGACGTCCTGCAGGCGTGTGTCGACCGCCGCCACACCGGTCTCTCCCGGATCGGGCATGCGGCCCTCGACAAGCGTCGTCGGCGTGCCCGGGCCACCGACCTCGAGGCCGAAGACCGCGAGATCGATGTCGCCCTCCGGACCGGTGCCGCCGGTGAGGAGTACGCCGATAGGGCCCGCGGCTTCCACGCCGGGCGCGCTCGCGAGAGCTGCGACATCCGACTCGTCCATGCGCGAGCGGATGAGCGACCCCTCGGCGTCATCGGAGAAGGCGAAGGCAGTGGCATTGGTCGAGCGCACCGCCCCCGTCGCGCCGTAGAAGAGGCCATCGGCGAGCGCGCCGAGCACGAGGACGAGGAAGACGATGAGTGCGAGAGCGCCGACCACCGCGCCGAAGCGGCCCTTGGTGCGTGTGAGCTCTCCGCGCGAGAGCAGTGCTGCGGGTCCGCTCATCGCGCACCCACCGCAGACGCCGGGTCGATGCGCGCGATGCGCCGGATGCTGAGCAGCCCGGCGAGCAGGGAGAAGATCCACACGCTCAGCACGACTCCGATGACCAGGCCGGGCTCGATGGTGACGGGCAGGCCGGTGTTGAGTCCCTGCACCGCGAGCAGGGTGAGGCCCACGGCGATGGCGGAGGCCAGGAACACGACGAGGGTGATCTGGATCGCCACGGTCGCGGCAAGCCTGCCCGTGCTCGTGCCGATCGCGCGCAGGAGCGTGAAGGGCTTGAGCTTTTGCACCGTGAGGATAAGGAAGAAGAAGCCGATGACCACGATGCCGATGACGAAGGTGAGGCCCACCAGGATGCCGAAGCTCTGGGAGATGGACTCGATACCGGGGATGAGGGAGACCGCCTCGTCGCGGGAGTAGGCACTCACCCCGGGCACACCGCTCTCGATGGCGGTCGCGACGGCTGCCGGGTCGGCGGCGTCGAAGGCGACGGCGTTGATGGGCACGAAGGGCAGGCCCGGGTTCGTCGCGGCGAAGGCCTCGTCGTAGGTGTCGAGACCGGTATAGATCGTCGGGATGGCATTGAACTGCGCACCGCGCAGCAGCCCGACGACGGTGAGCTCAGTGCCCGCGGGATCGAGTGTGATGACATCGCCGATCGCGACGCCACCACCGTCGACCGCGGCCTCGCCGGCCGCGCTGGGCAGGCGACCGTCGGAGAGTCCCGACGGTGCGCCGGGGGCGTCGGGGACGAAGCCAAAGACTTGGACGTCGGCGGGCGTGCCGCCGATCGATGCCGCGGTGGTGAAGGTGGAGATGGGTGCGGCGGCCGTCACGCCGTCGATGGCGGCGACCGCCTGGGCGACCTGCGGATCCATGCGGCTGGCGGCGATGTTGTCGCGTGCGAAGTCGGCGTAGACGAGGCCGTCGGCGCGCAAGCCCTCCAGGGCACCGACCAGCGCACCGACCAGGGCTGCCGACAGGGTCGAGAGCAGCAGGACGAGGAAGACGAGCAGCGAGACCGCTCCTGTGAGGAGCGTGAAGCGCAGCTTGGCACGGCGGATCTCCGCCCCTGCCAGACCCATGTGACCTCCCGAGGATGGGCTGGTGCCCACACTCTTCCGTGTGCAGGGCCCCGCCGCATCCCCGGGTCCGGGTGGGGGAGGCTGGGGGCGTGCCGACCAGCGGAAGTGCCGTCGACCTCGTCCTCGACCTCGACGTACCCGTGGGCGGTCGGGTGCGCACGACATGGACCGCGCCGATCGGTACGCCGCGCGGATGGGCGTGGGTCCAGCACGGCTTCGCCCGCCGGTCCTCCGCTCTTGCTGGGCTCGCGCAACTGCTCGCCGGTGACGGCATCGCCGTGGTGCGCCCGGACATCGCCTGGTGGCGGCCGCGGCGCTCCATGCACGATGCCACGTGGCTCACCGCCGCGAGCCTGACTATTGCGCGCGCGATCGAGGTGGGTCTGCCGCAGGCCCGCGGGGTCGGCGTCGGTGCTCCCGCGATCTGGACGATGGTGGGGCACTCCGCCGGGGGAGCCGTGGTCGCGCACGCGGCCGCCTGCCTTGAAGCGCGATCCGGCGACAGCGTCGGTGTCGCGGGGTTGGTGCTGCTGGACCCGGTCGACACCGTCGGGGGATTGCTCGCGGGTGTCCTCCCCGCGCTCGAGGACAGCCTGCGCGATCGGGCGGTCGTGCACCGCTGCCGGCCCTCGCGGTGCAACCGCCAGGGAGCGACCACGGCCGAGTTGGCGGCTCGGGGGTGGAACGTCATCCACCACCCCGGGCTGTCGCACGCGGATCCGGAGCGCATCCCCGGATCACCGGCGGGGCCTGTCCTGGAGCCCGACCCCTGGGCGGCCCGGGTCTGTGGGCGCCCCGGGAGTGCGCAGGACGTCCTCGCGCTAGCTGCTGCGGTCCGGGCAGAGGTCGGGTCGGCGTACCCCTGAGTCGGGGCCGATTGCCCCGCCCCACCGCGAGCGGTCAGTTGTTGAGTCCAGCGCCCCCTATGGCGACCTCAACAACTGACCACTCGGCGTGGGGTTCGTAGTCCCACTCGGCGCGGAATGTTGTGAGAGGTGTGACAGGCGTGGCTTCTTGCTCGATATGAGGTTCACCCTTAACCTCGTCGCAAGAGGCACCGGATCTAAGGATTTCATCTTCGACTTGAAGTTGAGATCTACGCGTGCCAGCGCCGACGGCTCGCGAGGACGCTCGCGGACCGGATCGAAGGGATGCACCCGTGGCTGCACCGCAAAACTACCTGGCCGTCATCAAGGTCGTCGGCATCGGCGGCGGCGGCGTCAACGCCGTCAACCGCATGATCGACGTCGGACTCAAGGGCGTGGAGTTCGTCGCGATCAACACTGACGCTCAGGCGCTCCTCATGAGCGACGCCGACGTCAAGCTGGACATCGGCCGCGAGCTCACACGCGGTCTCGGCGCCGGCGCCGACCCTGACGTCGGCCGCCAGGCATCTGAGGACCATGCCCAGGAGATCGAGGAGGTGCTCCGCGGCGCCGACATGGTCTTCGTGACCGCAGGCGAGGGCGGCGGCACCGGCACCGGTGGTGCCCCCGTGGTCGCCCGCATCGCCAAGTCGCTCGGCGCACTCACCATCGGCGTCGTCACGCGCCCCTTCGGGTTCGAGGGTCGTCGTCGCCAGTCGCAGGCCGAGAACGGCGTCGACGCATTGCGCGCCGAGGTCGACACCCTCATCGTCATCCCCAATGACCGGCTGCTGTCGCTGACCGATCGCAACATCAGCGTCATCGACGCGTTCCGTCAGGCCGATCACGTGCTGCTGCAGGGTGTCTCGGGGATCACCGACCTCATCACCACTCCCGGCCTCATCAACCTCGACTTCGCCGATGTGAAGTCGGTCATGCAGGGCGCCGGCTCGGCCCTCATGGGCATCGGCTCGGCCCGCGGCGAGGAGCGCGCCATGGAGGCGGCCACCGCTGCGATCTCCAGCCCCCTCCTCGAGGCGAGCATCGAAGGCGCCCACGGTGTCCTGCTCTCGGTCTCGGGTGGCTCCGATCTCGGTCTCTTCGAGATCAACGAGGCCGCTCGCATGGTGTCTGATGCGGCGCATCCCGACGCCAACATCATCTTCGGTGCCGTGATCGACGACACCCTCGGCGATGAGGTTCGCGTCACCGTCATCGCCGCTGGCTTCGACGGCGGCACGCCGCCGGCACGCCGTGCGCAGCCGGTGACCAAGAAGATTGCCGACGAGACTCCGCTCGCCGCTGCGGTCGCGGCCAAGACCTCGGGCGATAGCGCCGAGATCCCGGTCACGCCTGAGCCGCCGAAGCGCCCGGTCGAGCCGCCGCGCACCATCGTCTTCGACGACACGGGCGACGACCTCGACGTACCCGACTTCCTCAAGTAGTCCGTGGGCGTCGTCGCTCGCGGTCGCGTCGAGGGCGCCTCGATCGCTGGTGGTCGCACCTTCGCTGCGGAGTGGCTCTTCACCGACCGCCGTGATGGTGCGAGCGCAGGGGAGTACGCCGCGCTCAACGTCGGTGCCTCCGTCGGCGATGACCCCGCCGCGGTGGCTGCCAATCGTGCCGCGATCGCCGGATACCTCGACGCCGATGCGATCGCACTCGTGCGCCAGGTGCACGGCCGCGATGTTGCGCGGCTGCGTGCGCCAGCCCCGACACCGCCCGATGCGGATGCGATCGTCACCGATGCACCGGATCTCCTCATTGCCGTGCAGACCGCGGACTGCGTGCCCCTGCTCCTCGCCGACCTCGCCGGAGGACAGGTGGCAGCGGTGCACGCGGGCTGGCGCGGGGTCGTGGCCGACGTGGTGGGTGCGGCCCTCGACGCGATGGCGCCGACGGGGCCTGTGCACGCCTGGATCGGGCCCGCGATCTGCCCCGGGTGCTACGAGGTGAGCGAAGAGGTGCGCGCGGAGGTGGCCGACGCCATCCCCGAGGCCTTCGCGCACACGCGGGCGGGCACGCCGTCCGTCGACGTACGCGCGGGCGTGGCTGCCCAGCTGGCGCGCCGCGGGATCACCGCCCAGATGGTGGGCGGATGCACCTTCGAGGACCCGGGTCTCTACTCCTATCGGCGTGATGCCATCACGGGTCGACAAGCCGGCGTGATCGTGCTGAGGGAGATCGGGTGAGCGACGCGCGCGCCGCTGAGCTCGCGGCGAATCTCAGCGAGGTGCAGGCCCGCGTCGATGCGGCCTGCCACGCCGCGGGGCGCGACCGTGACGAGGTCACGCTGATCGTCGTGACGAAGACATGGCCGAGTGATGATGTGCGCCGGCTCGCTGAGCTCGGCGTACGTGATGTGGGAGAGAACAGGGATCAGGAAGCCGCGCCCAAGGCTGCGGCGACCGAAGGCCTCGACCTGCGCTGGCACTTCATCGGCCAACTGCAGACCAATAAGGCCGCATCGGTCGCGCGTTACGCCGACCTGGTGCATTCGGTCGATCGACCGTCCCTCGTCGCTGCGCTCGACAAGGGTGCCGCGAAGGCGGGTCGGCGTATCGGCTGCCTTATCGAGGTGGACCTCACGGAGGGCGAGGAAGGGCGCGGCGGAGCGCGACCGGACGAGGTGGCGGCCCTGGCCGACGCCATCGCGTCGAGCGAGCATCTCGACCTTCGCGGTGTGATGGGTGTCGCTCCGCTCGATCGGGACGACCAGCGGGCTGCCTCGGCCGCGGCGTTCGCTCGCCTCGCGGCGATCTCCGCGGATCTGCGCCTGGCCCACCCGCAGGCCACGCTGATCTCCGCCGGGATGTCGGAGGATCTGGAGGAGGCGGTCGCTGCAGGCGCGACACACCTACGCGTGGGGAGCGCGGTCCTCGGGACGAGGCCTCCCCTCGGCTAACTTAGGGGGACGCCGTCGCGACCACGCAGGGCGAGAAGGGGAGTGCCATGGCGGGCTCAATGCGCAAGATGGCCGTCTACCTCGGGCTCGTGGAGGACGACCAGGATCGCCAGGAGTCGTACTTCGAGGAAGACGAGTGGGAGTACGAGGACGAGCCGGCTCCGAGTCGTCGCTCGCGCTCCTCCGAGCGCGCTCCCCGTCAGCCCGAGCGCCCTGAGCCCCGCACCGTCACGGTCGTCGATCCCCGCGAGCCGCGTCGCCTCTACCGTGACGAGCCGAGCAACGTCTCCGCGATGCCGAGTGGCGGGTCGCGACCCGCGCCCGTGCCCGTCGCGGACCTCAACCGCATCACCACCATCCACCCGCATACCTACAACGACGCGCGTCGCATTGGCGAGGAGTACCGCGAGGGTGTGCCGGTCATCATGAATCTCACCGAGATGGACGACACCGACGCCAAGCGCATCGTCGACTTCGCGGCGGGCCTGGTCTTCGGCCTGCACGGCACCATCGAGCGGGTCACCAACAAGGTCTTCCTGCTCTCCCCGGTCAATGTCGAGGTGGGTGCCGAAGCTCGGGCCCAACTCGCGCAGACCGGATTCTTCAACCAGAGTTGACGTGCGGGTGCGCTTCAGTCGAAAGGGGACAGGTCGGTGGCGTTGGTCGGGCAGGTGCTCGCCACCTTCCTCTGGCTCTACTGGCTGGTCCTCATCGGCCGGCTCATCTTGGATTTCGTGCAGATCTTCGCGCGCTCATGGCAGCCGCGCGGTCCCCTCCTGCTCGTCGCGGAGGCTATCTACACGGTCACCGATCCACCCCTGCGGCTCCTCCGGCGCATCATCCCGCCGCTGCGCCTCGGCGGTGTTCAGTTCGACCTCGCCTTCCTCATCCTCATCATCGCCGTTCAGATCCTCATCAACGTCGCACTCGCCCTCTAGTCCGCGCCCTCCCCAGGAGACACCGTGACCCTCACCCCGCAGCAGGTCCGCGAGAAGCAGTTCAACACCGTGAAGATGCGCACGGGCTACGACATGGACGAGGTCGACTCGTTCCTCGACGACGTCGAGTCCGCCCTCGGCAGCCTGATCGTGGAGAACGACGACCTGCGTGCACAGCTCGCGCAGAAGCCCGCAGCGCCGGTGACTTCGGCGGAGGCCGACAAGAAGGTCGCTGAGGCGCAGAAGAAGATCGAGGAGGCCGACAAGAAGGCGGCCGACGCACAGACCAAGCTCACCGAGGCGCAGGCCAAGCTCGCGGACGCCGAGAAGAAGGCGGCCGAGGCCGATAGGAAGCTCGCGGAAGCCAACGACCGGGAGAAGGCCGCGGAGACCAAGCTCACCGAGGCGCGACGCATGGCGACCGCCAACACTGTCGCTCCCGCCGCCGCCCCGGCTGCCGCGGCCGCTGCAGCGATGGCGGCACCGGCACCCGCACCTGCCGATCCCGCACCGGCCCCCGCCCCTGCTCCGTCCAGCGGCGATGCACCGGCCCGCGCCCTGGCCATGCTCGAAGCGGCGCAGCGCACCGCAGACGAGACCGTCGCCTCCGCACAGAGTGAGGCCGATGCCCTGCTCGCGAAGGCGCGCGAGGAGGCGAGCAAGGTCACCGGCAAGCTCGATGAGCAGCGCGCGACGCTCGAGACCAAGGTCAACGACCTGCGCACCTTCGAGCGCAACTACCGCAGCAAGCTTCGCGACACCATCTCCGGTCAGCTGGCCGAGCTCGACAAGGTGACGTCCGTGGAGCCCAAGCCCGGCGCTTAGTCGCCTTCGGTCGCGTCGGGCTTCGCGCCCGGCAGGGGCCTGACGCTGCGTGTGCGCAGGTTCCACTTCAGGGTGATGAACCTCAATGCGATGACCGTGGCCAGGCAGGCGAAGGCCGCAATTCCGCCGCTGAAGGAGTCGAGGAGCACGTAGATCGTCGCTCCGATCACCGCGAGCAGGGCGTAGGGCTGGCTCGGCAGGAGGATCTGGGGAGTCTCGCCGCGCAGCAGGGACACGAGCACGCCACCGGTGACCGCAGCGAGGAAGCCGACCGTGATCGCCCCGATGTCGGGCAGTCCGAACTCCACGGCGAGCTGTGCCGCGATGACGGCGTACAAGCCCAGGGCGAGTGCATCGAGGAGGATGAAGGTCCAGCTGTCCACGGGGATCCAGCGTCCGATGATCAGCACCGTGACGACAGCACCGAGCACCGTGACGACGTACCACGGGGAACGCAGCGCAAGAGGGGGCAGATTGCCCAGCAGCACATCACGCGTGATGCCGCCGCCGAGCCCGAGCACGAAGGCGAAAACGGTGACCCCGACGATGTCGTAACTCACCTTGCCCGGCTGGCGTCCGAGGATCGCGCCGGAGATCGCCGCGACGAACGTCGTGACGAGCGCCAACCACAGGGGAGTGTTGGCGGCGATATTGGGCACGTCGATCGTGGGCATCGCGGGCAAGGCTAGTAGGCGCGGTCTCAGGCGCGGTGCAGACCGAAGGCAAGACCCAGATCTGGGTCGGCGCCCACGTGATCGCCTGCCTCGGGCTCGCCCTCGGCGTACGCCGTCGCGAGCACCTCGCTGGAGATGAGCCCTTCGTGCTCGCGCATCGCCGCGGCGACCATCGGCTCGCTCGCCTGCCAGCGCAGGGCGATGCGGTCGGAGATCTCCAGACCGGCGGACTTGCGCGCCTCCTGGATGAGTCGCACCGCTTCGCGCGCGATGCCGAGCCTGCGCAGGTCGTCGGTGAGCTCCAGATCGAGCGCGACCGTCTCGCCCTCACCACTGGCGACCGACCAGCCCTCGCGCGGAGTCTCGGTGATGACGACGTCTTCCTCGGTCAGATCGACGACGCCGATGCCGTCGACGCTGACCTGGGCTGCGCCTGACCGCAGGCCCGAGGCAAGTGCGGCGGCATCGGTGGCCGCGATGGCTGCCGCGATCTCCTGCACCTGCTTGCCGTAGCGCTTGCCCAGCGAGCGGAAGTTGGCCTTGGCGGTGACATCGACGAGGTCACCCTCGGTGGTCGACAGGCTGGCCATGTCGAGCACATTGAGCTCGCTGGCAACCTCGGCGACGAGCTCTGACGGGAGCGAGGTCCAGCCGGGTGCGGAGACGAGTGCGCGAGCGAGCGGCTGGCGGGTGCGCACGCTCGAGGCAGCGCGCGCCGCGCGGCCGAGCTCGACGACGCGACGTACCAGCGCGACCTGGGCGGCGAGCGTGTCGTCGATGGCGGCATCGTCGACCGCGGGCCACGAGGCCATATGCACGCTGGGCGGAGCGTCGGGATCGACCGAGCGCACCATGTCCTGCCACACCCGCTCCGTGACGAACGGCGTGAACGGCGCCATGACGAGCGTGACGATGCGCAGCGCCTCATCGAGGGTGGCGAGTGCCGCCGGATCGCCGTCCCAGAAGCGGCGGCGCGTGCGGCGGACGTACCAGTTGGACAGGTCGTCGACGAAGGCCGAGATGAGTCGGCCGGCCCGCTGGGTGTCGAAGACCTCCAGGGCGGCGTCGACCTCGCGGGCCAGGCGGTGCGCCTCGCTAAGCACCCAGCGGTCCAGCGCGGGGCGCTCGGCGATGGGGGGAGTGTCAGCGGAGGCGGGCGTCCAGCCCGCGGCCCGCGCGTAGAGGGAGAGGAAGGCGGCGGTGTTCCAGTAGGTGAGGAGCACCTTGCGCACGACCTCGCCGATCGCGGCATGCCCGACGCGGCGGGCCTGCCACGGCGAACCCGAAGCGAGCATGAACCAGCGGACAGCGTCGGCGCCGTGCTCGTCCATGAGCGGGATGGGCTCGAGCACGTTGCCGAGGTGCTTGCTCATCTTGCGGCCGTCCTCGTCGAGGATGTGGCCGAGGCAGACGACGTTCTTGTACGACGACTCATCGAAGACGAGCGTGCCGACCGCCATGAGGGTGTAGAACCACCCGCGGGTCTGGTCGATGGCCTCGCAGATGTAGTCGGCGGGGTAGCGCGACGCGAACTCCGCCTGCCCGCGATGCGGGTAGCCGAACTGTGCGAAGGGCATAGCGCCGGAGTCGTACCAGCAGTCGATGACCTCTGGCACGCGCGTGGCGGTCTCGCCGCACTCGGGACACGGGAAGGTCACCTCGTCGACGAAGGGGCGATGCGGGTCGAGGTCGGCCAGCTCCCGCCCGCTGAGCTCACCGAGCTTGGCCAGGGAGTCCACCGCGGTGAGATGGCCCTCGGGGCATCGCCAGATGGGCAGCGGGGTGCCCCAGTAGCGGTTGCGCGAGAGCGCCCAGTCGACGTTGTTGTTGAGCCAGTCGCCGTAGCGGCCCCACTTGATCGTCTCGGGGTACCAGTTCGTGCCTTCGTTCTCACGCAGCAGCTCGTCCTTGATCTGCGTCGTCTTGATGTACCAGGAGGGCTGGGCGTAGTAGATGAGCGGCGTGTGACAGCGCCAGCAGTGCGGGTAGGAGTGCTCATAGCCGACGTGCTTGTAGAGCAGGTCGCGTGCCTTCAGATCGGCGACGAGAGTGTCGTCGGCCTTCTTGAAGAACGCTCCGCCGACCAGTGCGAGATCGGGCTCGAAGGTGCCGTCGGCGCGCACGGGGTTGACGACCGGCAGACCGTAGGCGCGGCAGGTGGTGAGGTCATCGGCACCGAAGGCGGGGGCCTGGTGCACGAGGCCCGAGCCATCGTCGGTGGTGACGTAGTCGGCGAGCACGACGTAGTGCGCGTCGGGGATCTCGACCATGTCGAAGGGGCGCTGGTAGGGCGTGCGCTCCAGATCACGGCCGCTCAGACGCTCGAGCACCTCGTAGCCCCCGCCCAGCGTGGCATCGGCCAGGGCTTCGGCCACGACGAGGACCTCGCCGTCGGCTGTGCGGGCGACGACGTACTCCGCCTTGGGGTTGACCGCGACGGCAGTGTTGGAGACGAGGGTCCACGGTGTCGTCGTCCAGACGAGCAGTGCGGCACCGGGATAGCGCTCGGCGAGAGCACCACCGGTGACGGGGAAGCGGACGTAGACGGAGGGATCGACGACCGTCTCGTAGCCCTGGGCGAGCTCGTGATCCGAGAGGCCGGTGCCGCAGCGCGGGCAGTACGGCGTCACGCGATGGTCCTGGACGAGAAGGCCCTTATCGAAGATGCGGGCGAGGGACCACCACACGCTCTCGATGTAGTGCGGGTCCATGGTCCAGTAGGCGTCGTCCATGTCGACCCAGAAGCCCATGCGTCGAGTCATGCCGTCGAACTCGTCGACGTGGCGGAGCACCGACTCGCGACACTTTGCGTTGAACTCCGCGATGCCGAAGTCCTCGATGTCCTTCTTGCCGGTGAAGCCGAGCTCCTTCTCCACCGCGAGCTCGACCGGCAGGCCGTGGCAGTCCCACCCGGCCTTGCGCGGGACGTGGTAGCCCTTCATCGTGCGATAGCGGGGGAAGATGTCCTTGAAGACGCGGGCCTCGATGTGATGCGTGCCCGGGGTGCCATTGGCGGTCGGCGGGCCCTCGTTGAAGACCCACATGGGTCGGCCCACGGACTGCTCCAGGGAGCGGTGGAAGGTGTCGTCGGCGGCCCAGAGGTCGAGGATCTCCCGCTCCATCGCCGGCAGGTCGACCTGCGTCGACACCTGGCGATACATGGCGAACCTCCGGATCGGGGACGAGGGGGAAGCCTATCCGGGGGCCGCCAGTGTCGACCGAGCGCGCTCCCCGGGTGAGGTGCCCGCGCCGAGTGCGCAGTAGCGGACGCGGATCGGCCTGTTTTCGAGTCCGCCACTGCGCACTCGGCGGGTGCGCTCGGGCCTAGGCTCGCGTCGTGTCGACGAACTCGGTGCGGATCCGGGCTGTGCTGCTCGACTTCCACTCGACGCTGGTGGACGCCGGTGATGCGACGCAGTGGCTTGCAAGGGGGATTGAGCGGTCGGGAGCGGACCTCGACGACGCGGAGCGGGCGGCGATCACCGCGCGCCTCGACGATATCTGGATGCACGCGCGCGAGATCGATCCCGACAGCGGCCGTGACTATTCAGCGGAGGCCCATGCTGCGGTCTTCCATGACGTGATGAGTGGCCATGTCGACGAGGCACTGCGGCAGGTGCTCTACGACGCCATGCTTGACATGTGGTGCGCCTATGACGATGCCGCTCCGCTCCTCGATGCACTGCGTGCCCGCGGCGTGCGCACGGCGGTGCTGTCGAACATCGGCGTAGACATCCGGCCGCTGATGGAGCGCGAGGGCCTGCGCGCCGACGCGGTGATCCTCTCCTGCGAGGTGGGTGCGGTGAAGCCGCAGCCGGAGATCTTCCGCGCTGCCCTTGACGCCCTCGAGGTGACGCCCGAGGAGACTCTCATGGTGGGCGATGCCTGGACCGATGATGGGGGAGCGGCGGCATTGGGCATCCGCACGCTCATTCTGCCGCGCACCCGGGGCCGCGTACATGGCCTCGACGCGGTCCTGCGGCTGGTGGGCTGACAGACTCCGGGCAGGAGGGACCCCCATGGACTTCGGTTACGACGCGACCACGCAGGACTACCGCGAGCGACTGCTCGCCTTCATGGACGCACATGTGTATCCGCAGGAGGCTGACTTCTACGCCACCGTCGGCAAACAGGGTGACTACTGGGCCTGGAGCCGCGATCCCATCCTGCGTGATCTGCAGGGCAAGGCGCGGGCCGAAGGCCTGTGGAATCTCTTCATGCCCACTGGCAAGCCGGACAGCGGCGGCTCCGCCGACGCGCCCGGCTCCTACGGCGCGGGCCTGACGAATCTCCAGTACGCCCCCCTGGCCGAGATCATGGGTCGCAGTCCTGGTCTCGCCCCCGCGGTCTTCAACTGCGCTGCTCCCGACACGGGCAACATGGAGGTGCTCGTCCTCGCGGGCAACGACGAGCAGAAGGAGCAGTGGCTGCGCCCACTCCTCGATGCCGAGATTCGCTCAGCCTTCGCCATGACCGAGCCCGACACCGCGTCCTCCGATGCGACCAATATCTCGACCTCGATCGTGCGCGACGGTGACGACTACGTCATCAACGGGCGCAAGTGGTGGATCACCGGGGCCATGAACCCTGACTGCGCGGTCTTCATCGTGATGGGCAAGACGGATCCCTCAGCTGACCGCCACCAGCAGCAGTCGATGATCCTCGTCCCGCGCGACGCTGCGGGTGTCGAGATCGTGCGGCCCATGCAGGTTTACGGGTACGACGACCACGACCATGGCGGCCACGCGGAGATGCGCTTCACCGACGTGCGCGTGCCGGTCGCCAACCTGCTCGCCGTCGAGGGCGCGGGATTCGCGATCGCGCAGGGCCGGCTCGGCCCGGGTCGCATCCACCACTGCATGCGCTCGATCGGCATGGCCGAGTGCGCCATCGAGCTGATGTGCGAGCGCGTCGACGGCCGCATCGCCTTCGGCCGCCCGCTCTCCGACCAGGGTGTGATCCGGCAGTGGATCGCGCAGTCGCGCATCGAGGTCGAGCAGTTGCGCCTACTCACCCTGAAGGCAGCGTGGCTCATGGATACCGTCGGCGTGCGTGGAGCGCACACTGAGATCCAGGCGATCAAGGTCGCGGCGCCCCTTACCGTGCAGGGCATCCTCGATCGCGCGATCCAGGCACATGGCGGCATGGGCGTCTCGCAGGACACCCCGCTCGCGGCCATGCAGGCGGGCATCCGCACTCTGCGCCTCGCCGATGGGCCGGATGAGGTGCACCTCGCCGCGCTGGGCAAGTACGAGATCAAGAAGCAGCGCGAACGCCGCGAGAGCTAGACCGCTTTCACCCTCGGAGTGGTCCTCCTCTGACGGCGTTTCCCCTTCTAATGGCTGCTCTTTCGGGGGTGAAAGCGGGCGTGCCGGAGAGGCGCGGCGGGCTAGGCGGGGTAGACGTCGAGGTCGGTGGCCTTGGCGGTCAGCCAGACATCGGCGCCCTCGTGCAGCCCCAGGTCGGCCACGGCTGCCGGCGTGATTACCGCCGTCAGTGCCGGTGGGCCCTCGACCTCGAGGCGCACGAGATCTCCCCGTGCCTCGAGGCTGCTCACGCGCGAGTGCCAGACATTGCGCGCACTGCCCTCGGGATGCTGCAGGTGCACGGAGATGGCCTCGGGGCGTAGCGCCACGATGACGGGGCCGGAGATTGCGACATCGGCGATGCGTATCTCACCACCGTCCTCAAGCGTGACGACTCCGTCGTGCGCGTGGCCGCGCAGCATGTTGACGCCGACGAGCTGTGCGACGTAGACCGACTCCGGTCGTCGTGCGACGTCACCGGGAGTCCCCTCCTGCACGGCGCGCCCGTCCTCGAGCACGACGACGCGGTCAGCCAGCACCATCGCATCCATCGGATCGTGCGTGACCATCACCACTGCGCCGTGGAAGTCGGCAAGGTGGCGGCGCAGGAGTGAACGCACGGACGCCCGCGTGCCCGCATCCAGTGCGGCCAGCGGCTCGTCGAGCAGGAGCAGATCGGGCTCGATGACGAGCGCGCGCGCGAGCGCGACCCGCTGCGCCTGGCCGCCGGAGAGCCGGCCGGGCTTGCGTGAGGCCAGATCACCGATCTCCAATCGATCGAGCCACTCGCGTGCGCGCCTCTCGGCTGGCTGACGGGCTTCCCCGCGGGCGCGCAGGCCGAAGGCGACGTTGTCGAGGACCGACATGTGGGGAAAGAGCAGGTAGTCCTGGAAGACGAAGCCCACCGAGCGCTGCTCGGGAGGCAGGTCGATCCCGCGCGTGGTGTCCACGACGGTCGCTCCCGCGATCTCGATGCGGCCGGTCTGCGGTGCCTCGAGCCCGGCGAGGCAGCGCAGGGTCGTCGACTTGCCCGATCCATTGGGACCGAGCAGGCCGATGGTGTCGCCGTCGGCAGCATCGAGTGAGAGATCGAGGGAGAAGTCGCCGCGCCCGAGCTGCACGCGCGCGTCAAGGCTCATGAGGAGCCGCCGCGCAGGTAGCGGTCGCGCAGGAGCAGCAGGACCGCGAGTGATGCGACGAGGAGCACGAGGCTGAGGGCGATGGCGGCCTCGCGATCGGTGTCGAGGGCTGAGTAGACAGCGAGCGGGAGCGTCTGCGTGACACCGGGCAGATTCCCCGCGAAGGTGATCGTCGCGCCGAACTCACCGAGGGCGCGTGCCCACGCCAGGATCGTGCCCGCGAGCAGCGCGGGTCCGATGAGGGGCAGCGTGATGCGACGCAGGATCGTCCAGCGCTTGGCCCCCAGCGTGGCCGCCGCCTCCTCGAAGCGCGGGTCGGCGCTGCGCAGGGCCCCCTCGACCGTGATGACGAGGAAGGGCATGGCGACAAACGCCTCGGCCATGATCACGCCCGCCGTACTGAAGGGCAGTTGCACGCCGAACCAGTCGTAGAGGTACTGCCCGATCAGCCCGCGCCGGCCGAAGGCAAGCAGCAGGGCGACGCCCCCGACGACCGGCGGGAGGACTAGGGGCAGGGTCACCAGGGCTCGGATGAAGGTGCGACCGGGCAGGTGGGCGCGTGCGAGGACCCAGGCGAGCGGAACGCCGACGAGCACCGCGAGTGCGGTGGCACTGAGGGAGGTGATGAGCGACAGACGCAGTGCCTCCGCGGCGACCGGTGAGGTGAGGAGTTCGGGCAGGCGCGACCACGGGGTGGTGAGCAGGAGTCCCACGAGGGGGATGGCGAGGAAGGCGACACCGACGGCGGCGAGGGCACCGATGGGCACGGGCGTCGTACGCCGACGCGACGTAGGCGCGCTCACGGTGCGGGCGCGAACCCGGCAGCGGCGAGCGCGGCCTGCGCCTGCGGTGCGACGAGGTACGCGACAAAGAGTGCGGCCGCCTCAGCCTGCGCGGCGTCACGCACGACGGCCCCCTGGTACGTCGTCGTGACGTTCTCCGCGGCGGGGATGGCGATGCCCTCGACGCGGCCCCCGCTGGAGAGCACATCCGTGACGTAGACGATGCCGGCGTCGGCCTCGTCCGCCTCGATCTTGCCCAGCACGGACACCACATCCGGCTCGAAGCTCGCGGGAGTGATCTCGAGGCCGTTGAGCTCGAAGAGTTTCGCGGCTGCCACCCCGCACGGCACCTGCTCCTGGCAGACGAGGACGGTGACCCCCGGCAGGTCAGCCAGGCCGGTGACGCCTCCCGGATTGCCCCGGGGAGTGGCGATCATGAGCGTGTTGGTGGCGAACGCCGTGACATCGGTGACGAGTCCCTCGGTGGCTAGTGGCTCCATGGACGACGTGCCCGCGGAGGCGAAGACATCGAGTGGTGCACCGCTGCGAATCTGCTCGGCGATCGCGCTGCTGCCGGCGAAGGAGAAGGTCACCGTGATGTCGGGGTTGGCTGCCATGAACTCATCCCCGATGGTCACGAGAATCTCGGTGAGGGATGAAGCGGCGCCGACGGTGATGGTCGTCGACGAGGACTGCGGTGCGCATGCCGCTGAGATGGCAACGAGCGCACCGATGACCGCACCAGCGCTGAGTGCTCGATGTGCCTTCATGTCCCGGGGACCTCGATGCCCACGTTGGTCGCCTTGACGGTGGCGATGGCGAGCGAGCCCGGCTTGATGCCGAGCTCGTCGACCGCCTCGGCACTCAGCAGCGACACGAGACGGTGCGGGCCCGCCTGGATCTCCACCTGAGCCATGACGGTGTCCTTGACGACCCGGGTGACGATGCCGGCGAAGCGATTGCGTGCCGAGCGCCCCACGATGGGTGCGGTCTCGGCGGTGATGTGGGCGGAAGCGGTCTCGCGCAGCAGCCGGGCGATCTCGGACCCCTCGACCGCCTGGCGCCCCGAGGCGTCGCTGGTGGCCTGCACTCTGCCCGCTTCGATCCAACGGCGCAGGGTGTCGTCGCTTACACCGAGGTAGGCAGCCGCTTCAGATATCCGCAATTGAGACATAAATGGTAAATCTATACCGTGAATACGGTCATGCAAGTCGATTTTCCCCGTAAATTAGGGGAAGAGCCCCCATTGACCGGGGTCGCGCGAGTCGGTGGTTGCCCCGGAAGCCGGTGAGCCCTAACCTCGTGCCTCACGCGATCCGCCGACCCCTCGGCGGGTCGCTCGCTGTCGGAGGGGGGAGGCCCATGGGCACCGCCAAGAAGGCCGCGCCGGCGAAGAAGTCTGCTCCGGCTAAGAAGGCCGCGCCGGCGAAGAAG
>JBMOIL010000031.1:0-19400 GCA_049317345.1 Candidatus Nanopelagicales bacterium | reverse complement strand
GACGTAGGCGATGTCGCGAGCGAGCGGGCGGTCGCGGACGACAAGGCGGTGGCCCGCAATGTCGCGGTCATCCAGGGCTGGGCTGACCACGTGGACGACGGACGCGATCGGCGCATCCACCTCCATTTCCGCTGCCGCCCCGTGGAGATCCTCGGCACGGACCGCGTCGAGGCACTTGTGGTCGAGACGACGGTCCTCGATGACGAGGGTCAGGCATCAGGCACGGGCGAGACTCATCGGATTCCCGTCGACGCGGTGATCCGCAGTGTGGGCTATCGCGGCACCGCGGTTGAGGGGGTCCCCTTCGATGATCGGCGCAATGTCATCCCCAATCGGGATGGCCGCGTGGTCGACGGTGACACCGCGATCCCGGGCCTGTACGTCGCCGGATGGATCAAGCGCGGCCCCACGGGGATCATCGGGACCAACAAGAAGGATGCCGTCCAGACGGTCATGTGCCTGCTCGAAGACGCGGCGACCCCGAGCGCGTGGACGGCGACGGCTCCCGAGCCGGAGGCGGTCGACACTGCTCTCGCGGGGCGCACAATCGTCGGCGTCGGCGGGTGGCGGCGTATCGATGGTGCGGAGCGGGCACTCGGAGCGACTCGCGATCGCGATCGGACGACGATCCACGAGCGCGACGCGCTCCTGTCCGCAGCCGCCGACTAGCTCCGGTCGCTCACGCGCCACGCGGAGTAGGGCTCTGGCAGTGCGCCGCAGGACGCGGGGCGCGCCTCACCGGGCACCAGATCAACCTCGACCACTCCGTGGTCAGGGAACTCAACCCTTGCCTGTCCCGGCGCGCACTCGTCGATGATCACCCCACTGACATCGGGAGCGGACCCCCGGGCGAGGAGGTGCGCCTCGGCGGCCTGCGCGGGCGGAGGAAGGGCGCTGCGCCCCCGCATGAATGCCGCGGTGCTGAGTCCGGGTCCTTCGTCGAGCAGGGTGCGGGCGGCGTCGACGTCGAGCCGGCCATAGACGAGGCCGTGGCGCACGAGAAGTGCCGTGGGCGCAAAGCGGTGCCCGCCGAGGTGCGAGCACTCCCACACGCCGGGCGAGTCCGACAAAGAGCCGATGAGCGCGCGGCCGTCGATGCCGCAGCAGGCGTCTCGGGAGGAATTGGTGCAGACGGCCAGGATCGGTGCATTCGGGTCCGTCGCTGCGGACGGCGGGCCCTCGATCGGCCACCCCTGGATCTCGTCGGGATCGTCTGCGATCGCCAGGCGCGTAGGCGCGTCACCGGGGAGCCCACCCGCGATCCACACCCGCAGGGGTGCTCGCACATCGGTCGCGGGGTGGCGTCCGGGTCGGCGTACGAGCAGGACTCGACGGCGCTCGTCCGAGGTGAGTGAGCGGACCGCGGGCACACGACAGTCGGCGATGGCCTGGCGTCCCCACGCGCCCGGCACCTCGATGAGCCACCACCACCGAGCGAGGGGTGCGGTGCCGGCGAGGGGTTCTGCTGCGGCGGTCTCGGCGCAGCGCGTCATCGGGGCGGTCCGCCGACGCTGGCGACGGGCCCACTCAAGGGAGTGCCCGATGCGTCGCGCTTGCCGATGTCTTCGGGCAGATCGAGGGGTGTGCCGGAAGCAGCAGATGCGCGCACGGGACCCACACCCGCCCAGCCCAGGACAAGCACATCCTCGAAGCGCAGGAACCGATGCGCGCGCACCCCGGCGGTGCCGCGGCCCTTGCGGGGGATGTCGGCGAGCGGGGTGACCTTGGCGGTGAACGCCGACGTGCCCGGCAGGGCAGACCGCGAGCCCGCGACCGTGACGATGACGGCATCAGAGCTGTCGCCGTCGACGGCACAGCAGGCGATGAGTTCCGCACCCTCTGAGAGTCGGATCCCTGCCATACCCGAGGCCGAGCGGCCCTGGGGTCTCACGGCATCTGCAGGGAAGCGCAGGGCTTGCGCGTCGGAGGTGATGAGGACGATGTCGTCGCCGGGAGCTGTCTCCTGTGCGCCGACGACCTCATCCCCGTCCGCGAGGGCGATGAGATCCCAGTCCCGGCGGGTCGGGGGTCCTTGGACGGCGACCCGCTTGATGATGCCCTGCCGGGTGCCGAGCACGACGACGGCCGGGGGCTCACTCACCTCGGCCAGGCCGATGACTCTCTCGCCGGGTTCGAGATCGAGCAGCGCGCCGAGGGGTGCGCCGCCCGCGAGGGCGGGAGCGTGCGCGGACGGCGGCAGGATGGGCATCTCCACGACCGGCAGGCGGACCCCCCGTCCGGTGCTGGTCAGCACCAGTACCTCCCCGCGTCCGGTGGCGACGGTGGCGCTGACGATGGCGTCGTGTGCGGCCCGTGGTCCTGTCGTGGAGATGTCGGAGCCGTTGGTGCGCGCGATCAGGCCGGTGCCCGAGAGGAGCACTCTGCACGGCGAGTCGGGTAGCTCCAGCGAAGCCGGAGTTGCCGCGGTCCGGGGAGTCCCGGCATCCTCGAGCAGGATCGTGCGCCGAGGCGTGGAGTGCTCCTCGGCGGCCGCAAGCAACTCTGCGGCGACCACCTCTCGTAGTCGGCCCTCATCATCGATGATGGCCGACAGTTCATCGATACGACCGCTGAGATCATCGCGTTCAGACTCGAGCTCGATGCGGGAGAATCGCGTGAGGCGGCGCAGCGGCATCTCCAGGATGTACGAAGCCTGCTCCTGGGAGAGGTCGAAGACCGTGATGAGGCGCTCGCGCGCAGCCGCGGTGTCGTCGCTCGTGCGGATCAACTGGATGACCTCATCGATGTCGAGGATGGCGATCAGGAGGCCATCAACCAGGTGGAGGCGCTCACGGGCTCGCGTCCGGCGGTGCTCACTGCGACGTCGCACGACCTCACGTCGATGATCGACGAATACTTCGAGGAGTTCGCGCAGACCCAGGGTGCGAGGCTCCCCATCGACGAGTGCGACGGCGTTGATGGTGAAGGCATCCTCGAGCGGGGTGAGCCGGTACAACTGCTCGAGCATGGCCTCGGGATTGACCGAGGGTGCGAGCTCGATGACCAGGCGCAGCCCGTGCTCGCCGTCGGTGAGGTCCAACAGGTCCGAGATTCCCTGAACCTTCTTGCTCGTCACCAGATCCTTGATGCGCTCGATCACCCGCTCGGGGCCGACCCCGGGGGGCAATTCGGTGACGACGATCCCGCGGCGCCTCGGGCTCACCTGCTCGATGCGTGCCGTGGCGCGCACCCGGAAGGACCCTCGACCTGTCGCATAGGCCTCGCGTACTCCCGAGAGACCGAGGATGGTCCCGCCCCCGGGCAGGTCGGGCCCGGGGACGAACCTGATGAGCTCGTCGAGGCTCGCGTCGGGATGGAGCACAAGGTGTCGGGCTGCGGCCACGACCTCGCCGAGGTTGTGCGGTGCCATTGAGGTCGCCATGCCTACGGCGATACCGGCGGCCCCGTTGACCAGGAGTGCGGGTAGCCCGGCGGGCAGGACGGTCGGCTCCAGCTCGCGTCCGTCGTAGTTGGGGACGAAATCGACCACGTCCTCGTCGATGGATTCGGCCATGGCCAGGGCCGAGGGCGCCAAGCGGCACTCGGTGTAGCGCATGGCAGCAGGCCCGTCGTCGGGGGAGCCGAAGTTGCCGTGGCCATCGACGAGGGGGAGCCGCAGGGTGAAGGGCTGGGCGAGGCGCACGAGGGCGTCGTAGATCGCCGAGTCGCCGTGGGGATGAAGCCGGCCCATCACGTCTCCCACCACACGGGCGCTCTTGACGTGGCCCCGATCGGGACGCAGGCCCATCTGGTGCATCTGGAAGAGGATGCGGCGCTGCACGGGCTTGAGGCCATCGCGAGCGTCGGGGAGTGCGCGCGAGTAGATGACGGAGTAGGCGTACTCGAGGAAAGACGACCGCATCTCGCTGTCGACGTCGACGTCGATGATGCGATCGATGGATTCACCCTTGCGTGCCACGCAGAGAGCCTACGGGCGGCCGCCCTGCAAGGAGACGGCACGCGCCGCGGTCCGCGTGGCGAGTCGGAGCGCTTCCTCGATGTCGGCCCCGCGTGTCCATGAGGCGAGGAACCCGGCCGCGAAGGCATCACCCGCACCGGTGGTGTCGCGGTTCTCCGCGGGCACCGCTGGGGCGCTCCAGCGTTGATCCCCGCTGCCGACAACAGCCCCGTCCGCGCCCCGTTTGACCACGACGAGGAGGCCGCGGTCGGTAAGTGCGCGCAGGGCGTCGAGCGGGTTGGAGTGTCCGGTCAAGGCGGAGGCCTCGTCGGCATTGGCGAGCAGGAGGTCACCCGGCGCGAGCCAGGAGAGGAATGTCTCGGGCTCGAGCGCGAGCAGGAGCGCCTCAGAGGAGGCATCGATGCTCACGGAGAGCGCTGTGGCTCGGGCGCGCTCCAGGGCGGTGAGAGCAGCGTCACGGGAGCCCTCCCGCAGGAGGGAGTAGCCGCTGACGTGGAGGTGATCGCCTGCGCGCCACGAGAGCCCGTCGAGGTCCGAGACGGCGAGGCGTGCGTTGGCACCCGGGTCCGGAAACATGGTGCGCTCCCCGTCCGGTGTGACGATGACCACGCAGCGACCGGTCGCCCGCTCGGGATCGCGTGCGGCGCGCACGGTGACACCGGCTGCGTCGAGCACCGCCAGTGCCGTGGCTCCTCGTGAGTCATCGCCTACACGCGCCACAAGCTCCACGGGCACCTGCAGATCAGCGAGCCAGGCAGCGACGTTCGCCCCTGATCCGCCCTCTTCGTCGGAGATCGACGCCGGGGCGTCGGATCCCGGCGCGGGTGCTGTGCTCGTGTGCGCGAGGACATCAACCATGACCTCGCCGACAACTCTGATGAGGGGAGAGTGCGCCACGTCAGCCGCTCACCTGTCAGCGACAGCCACGGACGCTGCGAGATCGGCATTGCGCAGGATGATCTCGGTGTTGGCCTCGAGGCTGATTCCGCCGGATGCTCGATGGAAGTGGTCGAGGAGGAACGGAGTGACGTCCTTGCCTCGGATCCCGGAGGTCTCCGCAAGAGCGAGACCCTCGGCAAGCAGGCGATCGTGCAGGTCGGGGTCCATCTGGAGGTCCTCCGGGAGCGGGTTGGCGACCACGAGGGCTCCCGGGATGCAAAGCGCGCGGCGTATCGCGGAGATGGCAGCGATATCCCCGGGGCTGCCGACCTGCCAGTCGATGCGGCTGCCGGAGTCGGTGAGGTAGAACCCCGGGAACCGGTCGGTGCCGTAGCCCACGACGGCGACGTTCAGGGTCTCGAGCCGCTCGAGGGTGGCGGGCACGTCGAGGATGGACTTGACTCCCGAGCACACGACGATGACGGGTGTGGTCGACAGCGAGGTCAGGTCAGCCGACTCGTCCCAGGTCTCGCGTGCCTGCCGGTGCACCCCACCGAGCCCTCCCGTCGCGAAGACGCTGATGCCCGCCAGGTGTGCGAGATGGCTGGTCGCCGCCACGGTCGTCGCGGCGTGACCGCCGCGCGCGACCACAGTCGCGATGTCGCGCACACTCACCTTGACGATGTCGTCGAGGTCGGCCACGCGCGCGAGATCGTCCTCGGAGAGTCCGATGCGCACGCGTCCGTCGAGTACGGCGATCGTCGCCGGGACCGCACCCCGGCGCCGCACGGTCTCCTCGACCGCGCGGGCGACCCGCAGGTTCTCGGGCCGAGGAAGCCCGTGGCTGATGATCGTCGACTCCAGGGCTACGACGGGGCGACCATCGCTCAGAGCCGCGGCCACGTCAGGGGAAACGTCCAGGGCGGGTGGCATGCGAGCACGCTAACGCCTCGGGTGGTTGAGGAGAGCGGGTGCATCGGCGGGTCGGCGGCGAGGATGGGAGGATATGGGTCATGACGGACGCGGGCACCCTGCACGACCGCCTGCGTGGCGACATCGAGCGCAGCGGCTACTACCCCGCCCTCGTCGCAGATGCCTTGGAGACCGCGCTGGCCGGTGAGCCGCTCGCCGCCTACGTCGTCCACCACGAGGCCACCTTTGATCGCGATGAATTGCGGCGTCATGTCACCGTGCTCGTACTCACACCCACCCGGTTGATCGTGGGGCACACGGATGAGCACGGACCGGATGACACGTGCCCGGAGCCCTATGCCTCGGCGTCGACCGAGGCGGTCCGCTTGGAGAAGGTCGACTCCGTCGTCGTCACGCGCGTCGTCGCCAATCCTGCCCGCCATCACGCTGGTGGCCCCATGCGCGAAGTCGTGCTGACGATCGGCTGGGGCGCGGTCGCGCGCATCGATCTCGAGCCGGCCGGCTGCGGCGATTCCGAGTGCGATGCGGACCACGGCTACACCGGGACCGCGAGCAATGACGATCTGTCCCTGCGCGTGTCCGAGGCTGCCGACGGCTCCGACGTCGTCACCCAGACGCTCGCATTTGCCGCGTCCCTGTCCGAGGCCACGGCAGCCCGACTGCGGTGAGCGACGCGCTCGAGGCTCCGCCCTACGGCTCCGGCACCCTTGCCGACGTGCTGCCGTCCGTGGCGAGCCTGTGGCGGGTCCCCGGATTCCAGGACTCACTCGATCTCCGCGACCGGGATCCTGGGGGAGCGGGCGATCTGCCCGACGCGGTGACGGTGCTCCTGGTCGATGGCCTGGGGTGGAGGCCGTGGCAGGACCTGCGCGAGCGCACGCCCACGCTTGCGGCGATGACCGGCGGACGACTGCGTACGACGATCCCCTCGACCACGCCCACGGCGCTGGCGAGCCTCGGCACCGGCATGCCCCCCGGGGCCCACGGGATCGTCGGAGCGGCCTTCAGGGTGCCCGAGGATGACGTGCTGCTGCATCCCCTGTCCTGGACGGATGGGCCGCATCCCCTCGCCACTCAGCCGGAGCCCACCGTCTTCGAACGCGTGGACGCAGCGGGTGTCCCGGTCCTCAGGATCGGTGCGAGCGCCTACGCCGACAGCGGCCTCACACGCGCGGTGCTCAGAGGGGGCGCGTACGCGGGCTCGGATACCGCAGATGCGATCGTCGATGCCATCGGTGGGCACCGCAGTGGCCTGGCCTATGCCTACCTGCCCGACCTGGACCGGACGGGTCATGTGCATGGGGTTGGTTCGCCGGAGTGGCGCGAGGGGCTTCTCGCCGTTGACGAGCTGGTGGCTCGCATCATCGAGCGCATGGACGACCGCCACCTTCTGGTGGTGACCGCCGATCACGGGATGGTGGATTGCCCGCCTGCTGCGCGCGTGAGTGTCGAAGGACTTCCCGGGTTCGAGCGCGTGGTGACCGTCGCGGGGGAACCGCGTCTGCGTCACATCTATGTGCGCCCGGGCGAGACCGCCTCCCTGAGGGCGTCCTGGGCCGATGCCCTAGGCGAGCGGGCCTACGTGCTCGATCGTGACGACGCTCTGGGCCTGGGGCTCTTCGGGTCCATGGATGAGCACTATGCGGGGCGTATCGGCGACCTCGTCCTCCTCGCCCGCGGCGACACGCTGCTCGTGAGTGAGGTGGATCCCCTCGTGTCCAGTCTCTTGGGCCAGCATGGCTCCGTGACTGAGGCGGAGATGGAGATCCCCCTGCTCCTGGCCCGGGGGAGCGGGCGTGGCTGAGCTCGTGTTCTTCTCGGGAACCATGGACTGCGGCAAGTCGACGCTCGCCCTGCAGACGGATCACAACCACTCCTCGCGCGGCCGAGCGGGCCTGGTCTTCACCCAGATGGATCGCGCGGGCACGTCGGTGCTGTCGAGCCGCCTCGGCCTGAGCGTGGATGCGATCGAGGTGGAGCCGGCCGTGGATCTCAGGCGCGTCGTCGTCGACCATCTCTCCGCTGGCGGGAGGCTGGACTACCTCATCTGCGACGAAGCACAGTTCTACACAACCGCGCAGATCGAGCAGCTTGCCGAAGTCGTGGATGAGTTCGGCATCGACGTGTATGCCTTCGGCATCACCACGGACTTCCGGACGAAGCTCTTCCCCGGCTCTGCGCGTCTCATCGAGCTCGCCGATCGTGTAGAGGTGCTGCAGGTAGCCGCGCTGTGCTGGTGCGGCCGGCGGGGTACGCATCAGGCGCGCACGGTCGACGGGGCCATCGTGCGCGAAGGGGATCAGGTCGTGGTCGGCGACGTGGACGGCGCCGGTGCCGGGCAGGTGGCCTACGAGGTTCTGTGCCGGGACCACCATCGACGAGGAGTCACGGCTGCGCACGCGGGTCGAGAGCACCAGTCTCGCGACCCGCTGCCTTTCGCGGAGTAGTGCTCAGGCGTCGGACTGGCCGGCGCCGAAGAGGATCTCGTCCCAGCGGGGCACGCTGGCCCTGCGCCCCTTGCGCGACTTCGCGCGTGTGGCTTCGCTGGGGACCGGTGTTGGCTCCGAAGGCTCGGTGTCCTGCGACGGAGCGTCGCTGTCACCGGCCGCAGGTGTCGCCGAAGTCTCGGACGCATCCGGCTCGGTTGTCTTCTCGACGGCGGGGGCCGACTGTGGTGCTTCTTCGCGCGGCAGTGACACCGTGGAGGTCGACGAACGCAGGGGCACGACGACGTCCTCGGATGCGAGGCGAAGTGAAGCGGCGTCATCGGGCTGGATGGATCGCGAGCGTGGGTCGTAGAGCCACGTGGAGACGGGGGAGTCGTCGCCGATGGCGGCCACCACTGTCCATCGTCCGTCAGGCCGGCGCCATGCGTCCCAGACAAGTGCGGCATCGCCCTTGCCACGCACGTCGCGTTGGACAAGCGTCTCCAGGTCTTCTGTGCCGGGCCTGACCACGCAGAGGCGAGCCTGCTCACTGACCCAGGCGCGCTCGGCAAGCGGGGGCCCGCTGAAGCGCTCGATGGCCGACGAATCCATGCCGGATTCCTCGGCGAGCTCGGCGACCGTGGCGCCCGAGCGGAGCCGGGATTGGATCTCCCGGGGGCTCAGCGTGTTCAGGGCGGCCTCCTCGCGGCGGTGCGCACGACGTGCGTCGAGGTCAGACGTTAGCCGACGATCACTCGTTGCGGGCGTGGACCCCGCGACGCACCCGTCCACGGCCTACGACGGCGACGACCGCCACGAGCACCGCTGACCCCAGGGTGACGAGGAAGCCGGCCTGGGGACCGGCCCTGTCGACGAGCCAGCCGGTCCCTGCAGCCGAGGCCGCTACCCCGAAGCCGATGGCTGAAATCGCCCACGACAGGCCCTCAGTGATCTGGGTCGGCTGGACCAGCGCCTCGACCAGGGAGAAGCCCGTGATGAGGACGGGGGAGACCGCAAGACCTGCCAGAAGCACGAGGACGCCGAGGGCCAGAAGTGTCGGGCGCAGGAGCAGGGGCAGCGTGACGACGAGAAGGGCGAGTGAGGCGACGAGCAGTTGCCGGGGCAGGCGGTCGTCGCTGGCTCCTCCGGATCGACTGCCGAGGACCAGTGCAGAGGCCATAGAGCCGATGGCGTACGACGCCAGGATCAGGCCGGCTATGGCGCGCTGACCTGCTTCGTCGGCCAGGGCCACGGTGGCCACGTCGATCGACCCGAAGACGCCTCCGATCGCGACGAGGACGATGAGGACGGATGGCACGCCCATGCGACGTAGCGGATGTGAACCGCGCGTGCGCTGGGTGCCACGAGCAGGCGGCTCGCTGCCCCGCTGTAGGAGGAGCAGTGTCGACCCGACGGTGACGAGAACTGCCGAAATGACGACCGGTGCCGGAGCGGAAAGCGCGACAGCGAGAAAGGTGGCGAGCGGCGGGCCGATCACGAAGATGAGCTCGTCGAGTACGCCTTCGAAGGCAAACGCGGTGCGAAGACGGATGTCGGGGCCGAGTAGGTGAGCCCAGCGCGCCCGCACGAGTGCGCCGGTAGCGGGCTGGGTGGCTCCGGATACGACCGCGAGGGCCACGAGCACCAGCGGTGCCCCACCCGAGACGCACGACCATGCCAAGAGGAGCAGCGTGATGGCGTGCACCGCGACGAGGACACGCACGACCCTCATCTGTCCCCAGCGATCCACCGCGCGGGAGCCCAGTGGGTTGAGAAGTGCACTGCTGACCGTGTACGCCGCGGCGACGAATCCGGCTAGCGCGTAGGAACCGCGGAGTTCGCTGACCATGAGGACGATGCCCAGGGCCACCATCGAGATGGGAAGGCGCGCGATGAAGGCTGCTGAGGTGAATCTCGCCGCACCCGGACGGCCCAGGATGTCGCGGTAGGGACCGGCCATGCGCACGCCACGAGGCTAGTGGCACTCTGACCGCATGGACCCTTCGACCTACGCGGTCACTGATGACCTTGTGGATCAACTCGCCGGACTCGCTCGTCGCGCGGCGCAGAGTGCGGGACGGCTCCTGAGGGATGAGCGCCCACGCGAGTTGCAGGTGACCGCGAAGTCGAGCCCCACGGACGTTGTCACCCAGATGGACCGCGCAGCGGAGGAGCACCTCGCTGCTCTCATCCTGAGCGAGCGCCCAGGAGACAGGATCCTCGGCGAGGAAGGGGGCGAGCGAGCAGGGACCTCAGAGGTCCGGTGGGTCGTCGATCCCCTCGATGGCACGACCAACTACCTCTACGGACTGCCCCTGTGGTCGGTGAGTGTGGGTGTCGAAGTTTCCGGGACAGTGGTCGCGGGAGCGGTATGCGCACCCGAACTCGGGCTGACCTACGTCGCTCGCCTGGGCGGAGGGTCGCAGGAGGAGTCCCGACACGGCTCACGAGATCTGAGGACCTCGGGTGCCACGGATCTCGCGCACGCACTTCTGTCCACCGGATTCGGCTATGACAGTGATCAGCGCAGACGGCAGGCCCAGGCGCTGGTGGCGGTGGCGCCCCGCGTGCGGGACGTGCGCCGACTGGGCTCCGCCGCGATTGATCTGTGCTGGGTGGCCGCGGGGTTCACTGATGCGTACGTCGAATCGCGCCTCAATCCCTGGGATGTCGCCGCTGGTGCGCTCATCGCGCGCGAAGCCGGGGCGGTCGTCGTCGGCGACGATGACCCTGTGGAAGCCCCGTTCGTCATGGCGAGCGCCCCCGGCATCGCCGAGGAGCTCAGCCGGCTGCTCGTCGAAGCGGAGCAGCGCTAGTCGAGGCGCCGCAACTCCGCGGCGTACCAGTGGGCATTGCCGACGTAGGTGGCGACGGCGTGCTCGAGCAGCGCAGGGTCCGCGCCGTCTTCGATGATGCGCGCGGGCACTCCGCGAGCAAGCGCCCCTGCGGGGACCTCCGTGCCCGGAGCGAGCAGTGCCTGAGCAGCGACGAGTGCGCCCGCGCCGACGCGCGCGCGGTGGAGCACGGTGGCACCTGAGCCGACAAGGGCACCGTCCTCGATGACGCAGCCCTCGAGGTGGGCGAGGTGGCCGATGGTGCAGCGGTCGCCGATGGTGGTGTGGAGTTCGGCGGTGCAGTGGATGACCGCTCCGTCCTGGACGGAGGTTTGCCTCCCGACCGTGATCTGCCCGTGGTCGCCGCGGAGGACCGCGGTGGGCCAGATGGTGGACTCTGCCCCGATAGTCACCTGGCCAATGACGATCGCGTCGGGATGCACGAATGCCCGGGGGTCGATGGCGGGCACGAGATCGCCCAGGGCGTAGATCGGCATGGAGCCCTCCCGAGGCTTCGGTGACCACCGGTGACCGCGTCGAGACAATTGTCCCGCGACTGAGCGAGGGGTCGTGGCCAGGGGCACTGCACGAGACCCCAGGACCGTTAGGGCACAATCCTCGGGTTCCTGGCACAATGCCGGGATCGTCATCCACAGACAATCGAGTTGCTGGGGGCACGCGCCGCGATGGCTACCGACTACGACGCACCACGCAAGACGGACGAGGAACTCGCCGAGGACAGCCTCGAGGAGCTCAAGGCCCGTCGGGTGGATAAGGCTGCGTCCACAGTGGACGTTGATGAGGCGGAGCTGGCCGAGACGCTGGAGCTGCCGGGTGCGGACCTCTCCGATGAGAGCCTCACGGTGCGGGTGCTGCCGCGTCAGGCGGACGAGTTCACGTGCAGTTCGTGCTTCCTGGTGCACCACCGGAGCCAGCTGGACCATGAGGGCAAGAACGGCCCGGTGTGTACCGATTGCGCGTGAGCGCTGTCGGCATCAGTTGTGATTGCGCGTGAGCGACTAGTCCTGGTCTTCGGGGGCTGGCTCGGATACCGCGCGATAGATTATGAGCTGGATGACAGCCCCGGTTGCGGTCGTGGCAATGGTCCAGATCAGAGCTCGGGGGAAGCTGACCGCACGGTCGTTCACATCCGGAGTCTCCTTGCCCGTAAGGGCGGTGTAGCCGGCGGTGAGCGCGCGATCCACCGCCCACGTCGCCGCGTAGGCAACGAATGGGGCAGTAATCTTGAGCACGGGGTGCGCGGACTTCGTCTGCGTCTCGGGAGTCTTCGACATGGACACAGGCTAGCGGCCCTGTGGGGTGTCGTTCGCCGGTTCCGCGGCAACCCGGATTGCCTCCGCCAGGCGCTCGGGGTGTCGCGTGGTGAGGACCCACCTCGGATGTGGGTCGTGGGCATCGGCAAGGTCGACCGTGACCCCGCTGCGGGATGACCAGGCGCGCAGCACAAGGTAGTCCCGGGGATCGCCATGACGCCGTGCCTGGCGCATGGCGTCGGCATCGAGGGTCTGGACTGAATCGATGACGGCGAGTGGGAGCCGTGCGCGTCCGGCCCGCAGGACCGTGTCGTCCACATGGAGGCGTGTGCTCGTGATGAGAAGTATTCCGATCCCGATGATGCTGAGGACCGCACCGACCCCCCAGCCCAGAACGGCCCCGTATGCCGCTCCGTAGGCGATTCCCGCGAGGGCGGCGAGGCCGATGGTGAGCAGGAACACGAGCGGGGGCGGATAGAGGCGCTCCCGGTAGGTGGGGTGCTGCCCGTCGCGTCCCTCGGACCAGCCGTCGACGCGGGCATTGCTCATGGGCCCAGGGTGTCAGGCCGCGCCGAAAGGCGCAGGCATAGGGTCCGGGGGTGACGAACGCTCGATCGCGTCAGCGGAGCCCGCACCCGCCAGAGGGTGCGCCTATTCCCGAGCGCCACGCGCAGGCCCCCGAACCGGGCGAGGTTGTCGTGAGTCATTACCGCTGGTGTGTCGGTTGCGGCGCCGATCACCCGGCAGGACTGCACCTCCAGGTCGTGGCCGGTGAGGGGATGACGATGGCCAGCACTCTGGAGGTGGGGGATTTTCACCAGGGTGCGCCCGGCCTCGCCCACGGGGGCATCATCTCGACGGCGATGGATGAAGCGATGGGAGCGCTCAATCGGCTACTCCTGGTGCCGGTCGTGACCGTGCACCTAGAGGTCGACTTCGTACGCCCCGTGCCCGTGGGTGCCACGTTGCACATCCACACGGAGATCGCCGGCCAGGTGGGACGCAAGGTCTATACGTCGGCTCGAGCATCACTGGGATCTTCGGACGGGCCCGTCGCGGTGGAGGCGGCTGCGCTGTTCCTCCAGGTGCCGATTGAGCACTTCGTCCAGCACGGCAGTTCCGAGCACATCCAGGCGGCGATTCGGGAGCGCCCGGGAGGTGCGGAGCAGTGGCGCCGCGAGGTGAACCCGTGAGCGAGGCGGTCGACGTACTCGTCGTGAGGCTGGATCCCGGTCTGCCGATGCCGTCCTACGCGCTGCCCGGTGACGCGGGTTTCGACATTTGCACGACGATCGACATCGCGCTCGCACCGGGCGAGCGTGCGGTGGTCCCGACCGGCATCGCCCTTGCCCTGCCCGAGGGCTACGCCGCATTCGTGCATCCACGCAGCGGCCTAGCGGCGCGCCACGGCCTCACGATCGTGAATACGCCGGGGACTATTGATGCCGGCTATCGCGGAGAGGTGCGCGTCTGCCTGCTCAACACCGATGCGCGCGAAGCCGTCGAGTTGACCAGGGGTGATCGCATCGCCCAGATCGTGATTCAGCCCGTCGCGCGAGCGATCCTGCACGAGGCCGAGCGGCTGCCGGGTTCGCACCGCGGCGAGGGCGGTTATGGCTCGACGGGTACCGTGGGTGCCCGCATCGAGGAGGCGCCGTGAGCGAGGAGTCAGCACGCAGTGAGCGTGGACCCTGGGACGTGACAGAGGTCGACGGTCCTGAGGGAAGGCTCGACTTCGGGGCGCTGTGGGTCCGCGGAACCGATGGACTCCAGGTCCAGGCGCAGGTCGATGAAGCAACAGGTGCGGTGAGTGTCCTGACGCTGAACCTGGGCCAGGGCGGACTGCAGTTGCAGGCTTTCGCAGCGCCACGCACCAGTGGTCTATGGGAAGAAGTTCGCGGCAAGTTGAAGTCCTCGGTGACCGCACAGGGGGGTGTGATCGAGGAGCAATCGGGCGAACACGGCGTTGAACTGCGAGGCAAGGTGCCTGGTCAGGGTGCCCTTCAGCCTGTGCGATTCGTCGGTGTCGAAGGTCCGCGATGGTTCCTGCGTGGACTCTTCCTCGGTGTCGCGGCCAACCCCGGTGGCTCGCCCGAGTTGGAGCAGGTCTTCAGGGACATCGTTGTGGTTCGAGGCGTGGAAGCGATGCCGCCCGGGGAGGCATTGCCCATGCGCCTGCCCACCCAGGCCGAGCCGAAGCCTTCCGCTTCGGACGAGACTCTTTAGGCCGCGCGCGTCGCCAGTGCCTGCCGGATCAGCCTGATCTCGGGGCGTGCGGCCAGGGCAATCGTTGGCCATCGCAGGTATTGCGCCCATTCGTGCGTGACCGCGGCAGGGTGCAGGGCATCGCCACGCCAGCCCACGAGGGCAACGGGGACGCTGATCGAGGCAAGCTCCGCCGGGGTAGGCCCGCGACCGGTGCTCGCCCGGGTGAGGCCAGCTGACAGCGCGTCGTCGGAGTAGTCACGCCAGGCGACACGAAGCAGCTGCACCACGTCCGGATACCTGCCCTCGGCGGTCAGCCGATCCAATACGGCGGTCGCGCCGTCGGCCGCGATCTGCTGCGCGGCAATGGCCGTCGCGCCCGCGGTCGGGCCGGGCGGGCCCGTCCAGGCCGGGAGCACGCAGACGAGCCGGGGAAGTGGTCGACGCGCCGTGCTGGCCCATCGGGCCACGGCATGCGCGCCCAGGCTGATCCCCACGAGCACACTGCAGTCCGGGTGCCCGGCGAGCGTCGCCTCCAGGGAAGCGATGACGGCATCGACATCGCCGGACCGATCCTCGATGAGGACCGCGTCGGCCCCGGCGCCCAGGAGGGTCGCGGCGGCACCACCGGTCGAGCCGGCCCCGTGGACGATGACGGTGGTCACGGAGCCAAGTCTCGTCCACCACCTCCGGGTACCCTGCTGGAGATGCCGGTCGCCGTGGCCGGATGCGATCCGAGGAGGCTCGAGTGGCCCGCTGGTGGTCGTCCTGGACACGCAGCCAGGATGAGGTCGAGGCGGGGGAGCTGTCGACGCAGGCGCAGGAGCACGGTGCCCAGGCGATCGCGGCGTGCCAGCGCGGACAGAGCGTGTCCGTGCACGGGATCATCCGATCGGTCACCCTGCGTCCGCGAGCGACGGCGCCCACATTGGAGGCGGAGGTCTACGACGGCAGCGGGCACATCTCGCTCGTGTGGATCGGCCACCGGCGCCTGTCCGGAGTGGATGTCGGTCGGCCCATCTCCGCTCACGGCAGGGTCACGTGTCCGCAGGGCCAGCCGACGATCTTCAACCCCTCGTATCGCCTCTACCCCGAGCCGGCGGAGTCTCCCGCATGAGTTCGCTATCACCCGAGGGGCACGACGCAGAACGCGATGCGGCGCATGAGCCACTCATCGAGCCGCAATCGCGTGAGGATGTGCGCGAGGAGCGGGTCCTCCTCGACCGCGCACTCGGGGGCTGGCGGGGCATCATCGACAGTGGTGCTCCCACGGTGGTCTTCGTCATCGTCTACGTCTCCACGGGAAATGATCTCGGCATCGCGGTCTGGTCGGCACTCGGCGCCGGCATTGCCATCGCGCTCTGGCGTGTGATCCGCCGCGAGACCCTGCAGCAGATCGCTGCGGGACTCATCGGCGTGGGGATCTCCGCGTTCGTCGCATCCCGCACGGGGACGGGGGAGGGCTATTTCATCCCCGGTCTGCTCCAGAACATCGGCTACGGACTGGCATTCCTCATTTCCATCCTCATCGGATGGCCCCTGATCGGAGTCATCGTGGGCTTCCTCACGGGTCAGGGGACACGCTGGCGGTCCGACCCCGGGTTGCGTCGGATCTATTCGGCCGCGTCCTGGATCTGGGTGGGACTTTTCGGCCTGCGCATCGCCGTTCAGGGACCGTTGTACCTCGCTGGCTGGGTGGGGCCGCTGGGCTTCGCGAAGGTGATCATGGGCGTGCCGCTCTTCATCGCCGCGGGCTACTTCACCTACCTGGTGCTGCGGCCGGTCTTCGAGCGACGGCGCCAAGCAGAAGCCGAGCGACGGGAGGCGGACAGCGGCGGGACGTCAGAAGACGAGGAACCGAAGGGCTAGGAAGGTCGGCCTAAGTCCGGCGTGTGGGCGTGATCGCTCAGCATCGACTGGAGCACGGGCTCCTGCTCCGGTGCACACACGAAGATCAGCTCATCGCCGATCTCCAGTGAGTCGTCAGCGCTGGGCGAAATGACGCGAGGGCCGCGCACGATTGCGGCGAGCGCGGTGTCGGGCGGCCATGTCATCGATCCCACGCGATGTCCCGCCACAGGGGATTCTGACGAGAGGGTGATCTCCACCAGATCGGCCTCGCCCTGACGGAAGGTGAACAGGCGCACGAGGTCGCCTACGCTCACGGCCTCCTCGACGAGGGCGGAGAGCATGCGCGGGGTGGAGACGGCGACGTCGACGCCCCAGGACTCGTTGAACATCCACTCGTTCTTGGGGTGATTGACGCGCGCGACCACACGTGGCACGCCGAACTCAGTCTTGGCCAGCAGGGACACGACCAGGTTGACCTTGTCGTCGCCCGTGGCGGCCACCATCGCCTGGCACTGGGCGAGGTCGGCCTCTTCCAGCGCGGCCAGCTCGCACGCATCCGCCTGGAGCATCTGCGCCCCCTGGACTGCACCCGGGCGGGCGAGGTCTGCGTCACGGTCGATGAGGAGCACCTCGTGGCCGAAGCCGATGAGTTCGCGGGCGATCGACCGACCGACCTTGCCCGCTCCTGCAATCGCAACCCTCATGAGGATCCCTCCCGCAGGGCGGTCAAGGCCGTTTCGCGAGATCCGGCGAGGATCTTCTCCACGCGGGCGGCGTCGTCGGAGGCGACGAGGATGTGGACGAGATCGCCGTCCTGGAGGACGGAGTCAGCAGCAGGAATCATGCCCGAGCCGAGTCGGTTGACGAAGGCCACGCGCGCACCCGTCGAGAACTCGATGTCGGAGATGGCATGTCCGTACCAACTCGCATGCGCAGGCATCTCAGAAAGGAGCACCTGACCGCTCGCATCGCGGTACTCCTCGAGGCCACCCTGTGGCAGCAGTCGACGCATGATCTGTCCCGCCGTCCACGACACGGTGGCGACAGTGGGAATGCCGAGGCGCTGGTAGACCTCGGCGCGGCGAGGATCATAGATGCGGGCGACTACGTGCTCGACGCCGTAGGTCTCGCGAGCGACACGAGCGGCGAGGATGTTGGTGTTGTCTCCGCTGCTCACGGCCGCGAAAGCGTGGGCGCGCTCGATCCCTGAATTCTCGAGGGTTTCGCGGTCGAAGCCGATGCCTTTGATCGTCGTGCCGGAGAATCGGGCGCCCAGCCGTCGAAACGCTTGCGGATCCTGGTCGACGATCGCGACGGAATGACCGGCATCGTCGAGACGGTCAGCAAGAAGTGAGCCCACGCGGCCGCAGCCGAGGATCACCACATGCACACGGCAGACGCTACACGCCGCTCGGTTGATTGCGGGTCGGTGGTCGGGCGGGGGAGGCTCAGGACCTAGCATGCTCCTCGTGCCCGTGGTGGACACCGTAAAGCGGTTCTTCTTCGGTCGAGCCCTGCGGAGTGATCGCATCGGGGAGACCCTGCTCCCCAAGCGCATCGCCCTACCCATTTTCGCGAGCGACGCCCTGTCCTCCAATGCCTACGCCACCCAGGAGATCCTCATCGTCCTGGCACTGGGCGGGTTCTCCCTGTATTCGTTCGGACCGTGGGTGGCAGCTGCGGTGGTGCTCCTCTACTTCGTCGTTGTGGCGTCGTATCGACAGAACGTCCACGCCTACCCCGGAGGCGGGGGTGACTACACCGTGGTCTCAGAGAACCTGGGCCCGAAGTGGGGAGTCTTCACCGCCAGCGCCCTTCTCGTGGACTACACCCTCACGGTCGCCGTATCGATCTCGGCCGCCGTGGCGAATCTGGGTTCTGTCTTCCCCGTGATCTCTGATCACGCCGCGTGGTGGGCGGTCGGCATCATCATCGTGATCACGCTCGTCAACCTGCGAGGCATCCGCGAGTCGGGTACGGCGTTCGCTATCCCCACCTACCTATTCATCGCGTCCATCGCGATCATGGTGGGCACGGGCATCGTGCGCACCATGATGGGTGCCGATCTCACGGCGGAGAGCGCAGGCTGGGAGATCATCGCCGAGGACGAGGTCACGGGGCTCGCTCTCGCCTTCCTCGTGGCCCGTGCGTTTTCATCCGGCACCACGGCCCTCACCGGGATCGAGGCGATTGCCAACGGCGTGCCGTACTTCCGCAAGCCGAAGTCTCGCAATGCGGCGACGACCCTGCTGCTTCTGGGCGTCATCTCCATGGCCATGTTCGCTTCCCTTACGTGGCTAGCCCTGACCACGGGTGTCAAGGTGACGGAGGAGGATGCAGATCTTGTCGGCCTGCCCGAGGGTCAGCCTCAGAAGACCGTCATTGTCCAGGTCGCCCAGGCCGTCTTTGGCGAGTTCAGCATCGCGGTCCTGATCATCTCCCTGGCTACGGCGTTGATCCTCGCGCTCGCAGCCAACACGGCCTTCAATGGATTCCCTGTCCTCGGCTCCATCCTCGCGCGCGACGGGTACCTACCTCGGCAGTTGCACACGCGCGGCGATCGTCTGTCTTACAGCAACGGCATCATCGTGCTGGCGGGCTTCGCGATCGTTCTCGTGATCGTCTTCCAGGCTGATGTCTCGTCGCTCATCCAGCTCTACATCATCGGGGTCTTCGTCGCCTTCACCCTCGGACAGATCGGCATGCTTCGGCACTGGAATCGGGAGTTGCGGGGCGACCCGTCGCCAGAGCTCCGTGGCAAGATGCTCAGGTCCCGAGCAATCAATGTGCTCGGCGCCTTGCTCACCGGCTTCGTCCTCATCCTCGTCCTTGCGACCAAGTTCATGCAGGGCGCCTGGATCGTCGTGGTGGCCATGCCGGTGATCTTCCTGGTCATGCAGGCGATCCACCGTCACTACGAACGAGTCCGCGAGGAACTCGCCGTTGGCGATGAGGTGCATGTCATGCTGCCCTCGCGCGTGCATGGAATCGTGTTGATCTCGAAGCTGCATAAGCCCGCCTTGCGCGCACTTGCCTATGCCCGCGCCACGCGCCATGACACGCTTGAGGCACTCACCGT
>JBMOIL010000030.1:0-19667 GCA_049317345.1 Candidatus Nanopelagicales bacterium | reverse complement strand
ATGAGGCCCGCCCCCCGAAGGGGCGGGCCTCATTGCGATGACGGCCGCGTCAGATCATGCGGACGTTGTCGGCCTGGGGGCCCTTGGGGCCCTGGACGATGTCGAACTCGACCGTCTGGTTCTCGTCGAGGCTGCGGTAGCCGTCGGCCTGGATGGCGGTGAAGTGCACGAAAACATCGGCACCTCCGTCAGCCTGAGCGATGAAGCCGAAGCCCTTCTCGGCGTTGAACCACTTGACAGTTCCCTGTGCCATGCGGGGTAACTCCTACTGCTTAGATCCCAAGTGCGGATACGTGGTCGCCGGGCACCTCGCCCGGCGGGCTGGTGGTGCGAGCCGACGTCCCGGCCTTGGGAGTTCCCAGGGAGCCAGGGTGATCGCCGACCGGGATTCCCGGCCTCCGACCGCCCTCGAACGGTGGTTCTTGTGCAGCACAGCCACGGTGACCGTAGCACGGGGCCTCCTCGGGAGGGGAGAGATCCTCACAGCCTGATCGGTCCGCGGGCGATTACGCTCCGGTCATGACTCCCGAGGACCTGGCCGTTGCCGTGCGCGAGTGCGTGCTGGCGCTCCAGGCGGAGGGGTCCCTGGCGGGGCAGGCACCCGACGAGGTGGTCATCGAGCGACCCAAGAGCCGCGATCACGGTGATTACGCCACTCCGGTGGCCCTCACGCTCGCCAAGTCGGCGGGCCGGCCGCCCCGTGAGATCGCCGATCTGGTGGCCATGCGCCTCGCGGCCGTGGAGGGGATCTCCGAGGCCGAGGTAGCTGGACCGGGCTTCATCAATGTCCGTCTCGCGGCCGATGCCCAGGGCGTGGTGGCGAGGCAGGTTGTGGAGGCGGGACCCGCCTACGGGCACGGCAGTCTCCTCGCAGGGCGACGCTTCAACGTCGAATTCATCTCCGCCAATCCCACGGGACCGCTCCACCTCGGACACACGCGCTGGGCCGCGGTGGGCGATGCCCTGGCGCGGGTGCTTGCGGCCGCGGGGGCGGAGGTCTCCACGGAGTTCTACGTCAATGACCGCGGCGTGCAGATGGACCGCTTCGGGGCCTCCGTCATGGCCGTGGCGCAGGGTCGCCCGGTGCCCGAGGACGGCTACCACGGCGCCTACATCACCGACCTTGCGGCGAGTGTCCTCGCGGAGCATCCCGACTTCGGGGGTCTCCCCGAGGGCGAGCAGCTAGTCGCGTTCCGCGAGGCAGCGTACGCACTGCAACTGGCACAGCAGCAGCACGTCCTCGAGCTCTTCCGCACGCACTTCGACACCTGGTCCTCCGAGCGATCACTGCACGATTCGGGTGCGGTCGAGCGGGGGATGGCCCGTCTGCGCGAGCAGGGGCATGTCTTCGAGTTGGACGGTGCGACCTGGCTGCGCACCACCGACTTCGGCGATGACAAGGACCGGGTGCTCATCAAGGCCGACGGCGAGATGACCTACTTCGCGTCTGACACTGCCTATTACGTCGACAAGCGGACCCGGGGCTTCGACACGGCGATCTACCTCCTAGGGGCCGACCATCACGGCTATGTCAACCGGCTCCGTGCGGTCGCGGCCTGCGCGGGTGATGACATGGACCTGAGCGTCGAGGTGCTCATCGGGCAGCTCGTCAAGATGATGCAGAACGGTGAGGAGGTCAAACTCTCCAAGCGAGCGGGCACCCTCATCACCCTGGAGGAGCTGGTCGAGGAGGTGGGCGTCGACGCAGCGCGCTACTCCCTCATCCGCTACCCGGTCGATTCGCCGCTCACCCTCGATCTCGACCTGCTCGTGCAGCGGACCAATGACAACCCCGTCTTCTATGTGCAGTACGCCCACGCACGCGTGAGCTCCGTGCTGCGCAACGCGGCCGACCTCGGCATCGACTGGCAGTCAGCGGGCTATGACCCCGCGCTGCTCGCGCATGAGCGAGAGGGTGAATTGCTGAGGGCACTGGCGGAGTTCCCCGCCGTTGTCGCTTCCGCGGCCGAACTGCGCGAGCCGCATCGTGTGCCGCGCTATCTCGAGTCCTTGGCCACGGCCTACCACCGGTTCTACGACGCGTGCCGCGTGCTGCCGCGTGGCGATGAGCCCACTGAGCCCATCCATCTCGCACGGCTTTGGCTCTGCGCGGCAACCCGGCAGGTCTTGGCCAACGGCCTTGCCCTCTGCGGGGTCACCGCGCCGGATCGGATGTAACTGATTCATCCCTACGTCGCGCACGAGCGATCAGAATCGCCCCGGACACTGCCAACAGGATGACTCCTGCCACGAAGAGCCCCGCGACCAAGCCCAGCGTCTGCCCGGCGATCGAGAGTGCGCCTGCTCCAGCGGCGATTACACCGCCCGCCGCCCAGACCCACGATCCGCCCCGCGCGAAGATGACTACCGCGACGAGCGCGAAGATCAGGAGCGCGATCCGCGAGAACCACGTCGCCCACATGAGTTGCTGCTGTCCACTGTCGTCTGGCAAGGACGAATCCAAGGTCGTGAAGGCATTGCCCAGTTGCAGCCCGATGAAGGCGGTCACACCAAGGGCTTCTGTCAGAACTCGTGGGGGCAGGAACCGCGGTGCGATGATGAGCCAGCCCACCGCGCACACCGCACTGACGGTCGCAATCACGAGGGGCTGCTCCCACGATCCGAGAATCCGGCTGGTGACCAACCACAGCCAGATGAGTCCAGTTGCGGCGACGCTGAGAGTGGGTACCGCCCCGGGTGCCCACCACGCAGCGATCGCCGCGGCCACCAGGGCAATCGACGCGAGTCCGATGGGCCAATAGGTGCCCTCGGTATCGATGTCGACTCCGGCCCATTCCAGTGCCACGACCAAGGCGGAGACGATCAGGGGTATGGCGACGGCGAGGAGCACGCCCACGAGGCGGCGCCGAGCGGCATGAGCGCGCATGGATTGGAGGCCACCCGCGGTCGTCGTCACGATCAGCGCCGTGACGTAGAGAGCGATCGCGCCAAGGGTGACGACCCCCAGCTGGACGGGCTTTGGCCACAACGCCCAGGTCTGGCTCGCCAAGGTCAAGCCTGCGCCGACGATGAAGGCAGCACCGATGTACCCGATGATCTCCGGGAGGGCTCCCCGGCGCTTCGTGTCTGTAGCCGCGACCACCTCCCCCGCGGGCGGGGGTGCCGTCAATGCTGCGACCTGGGCCCGGAGTCGAGCGGCCTCAGCCCTGAGCTCCTCCACCTCTGCCTGGAGGCGGGCCACGTCCGGCGCAGTGGAGCCGTCGGGGGTCGGTGGCATCGGATTCCGGGCGCTGGAGGTGTCGTCGGACATGGAAACAGTGTGGTCCTCCACCCCTGCCCGTGCCGGCACATTGTCGAAGTGCAGCGCGGCTCAAGGAGGCCGGATGAGTCCGACGACTACCCTTGCGCCATGCGCGCGCATCCCGCCGGCCCGCGGCACGGGGAGGTCCTCACCTCTTCCCCCGCACCTGCCGCCCCGTCCGGTGATCCCGGTGCGCTCGATGCGCTCGTCTGGCCGCAGGGCGCTCATCGCAACCCTGACGGCGCGCTGGTGATCGGCGGCGTAGACGTGCGGGACGCCGCCCGCGACTTCACCACCCCCGTCTTCCTCCTTGACGAGGAGGACTTCCGCGGCCGAGCTGCGGCCTTCCGCTCGGCGTATGACGCTGGTCGAGCCGACGTGTACTACGCCGCAAAGGCCTTCCTGTCCACAGCGGTCGCGCGCTGGGCCGTGGAGGAGGGGCTGGGCATCGACGTGGCGACCGGAGGCGAGCTGGCCGTTGCTCTGGCGGCGGGGGTGCCCGGCGATCGCCTCCTCCTACACGGCAACAACAAGTCGCGCGAGGAGATCCGGCGTGCGCTCGAGGCGGGTGTCGGCCGCATCGTGGTGGACTCCCTGGCGGAGGTCGATCGCGTGGCCGGGGTGGCGCGCGACCTCGGCGTACGCCCCTGCGTGCTCGTCCGCGTGACCGTGGGTGTGGAGGCGCACACTCACGAGTTCATCGCCACCGCCCACGAGGATCAGAAGTTCGGCCTGTCCCTCGCGTCCGGTGCAGCCCTCGAGGCGATCCGCCGCATCGTCGAGATCCCCGATCTGGATTTCCGTGGCCTTCACTCGCACATCGGTTCTCAGATCTTCGATGCCGCGGGCTTTGAGGTCGCGGCATCTCGACTGGTCAGTCTGATGGGTGAGTTGCACGCCGAGGGTGTCGAGATTGCCGAACTCAACCTCGGTGGTGGCATGGGGATCGCCTACGTGAGCGATGACGACCCGCTCGAGGTGGGAGCCATGGCCAAGGCGATCGAGGCGATCGTCGACGGGGCGTGCGTGCGGGCGGGACTTCGCGTGCCGCGGCTTGCCTTCGAGCCGGGTCGCGCCATCGTCGGGCCCGCGGGCGTGACGCTCTACGAGGTGGGAACCGTGAAGCCCGTCGAACTCGACCACGGGCATGAGCGTGTCTACGTCTCGGTCGATGGCGGGATGAGCGACAACATCCGCACCGCGCTCTACGACGCGGACTACACCGTGGTCCTCGCCTCCCGCGTGTCATCTGTGGATCCGGTGCTGTGCCGGGTCGTGGGCAAGCACTGCGAAAGTGGCGATGTCATCGTGCGTGATGCGTGGCTGCCCGGCGACGTGCACGAGGGCGACCTGCTCGCCGTAGCCGCCACCGGTGCCTACTGTCGCTCGATGGCCTCCCAGTACAACTACCTCCCGCGCCCCGCGGTTGTCGGGGTCCGTCGGGGCGCCTGCAGTGTCGTGCTGCGTCGGGAGACGGAGCAGGACCTCCTCGCCCTCGATCCGGGCGCTGCGGTCTGAGAGGCTAGGGCCCCTAGTCGAGCCTGAGGAGTCCCAATGTCCGCGCCGATCACCGTCGCCCTGCTGGGCGGGGGCACTGTCGGATCCCAGGTCGCCCGACTCATCCTCGAGCACTCCGAGGACCTCGCCGCGCGCATCGGTGCACCCCTCGAACTCGTGGGCGTGGCCGTGCGCGATGCGTCGAAGCCGCGCGATGGCATCCCCGCCGATCTCGTCACCGATGATGCTGCCGCACTCGCCGCGCGGGGCAGCAACATCGTCGTCGAGGTCATGGGCGGTATCGAGCCGGCACGCACCCTCATCCTGCAGGCGATGGCAGCGGGCTCCTCTGTGGTGACGGCCAACAAGGCCCTGCTCGCTGCCGACGGCGCCACGCTCTACGCCGCCGCCGCTGACAACGGCGTCGACCTCTACTTCGAGGCGTCGGTCGCCGGTGCGATCCCGCTCCTGCGACCGCTGCGCGAATCACTCGCCGGCGATCGCGTGGTGAAGGTGCTCGGCATCGTCAACGGCACGACCAACTTCATCCTCAGCAAGATGGACGAGGAGGGTGCCGACTACTCCGACGTGCTGGCAGAGGCGCAGCGCCTGGGCTACGCCGAAGCTGACCCCACGGCCGATGTCGGCGGCCTTGACGCGGCGGCCAAGGCGGCGATCCTCGCGGAGCTCGCCTTCCATACCCGCGTCACCTTCGACGACGTCTCATGCGAGGGCATCACCGGCGTCACGGCCGCTGATGTCGCTGCGGCGCGCGATATGGGATTCGTCATCAAGTTGCTCGCCGTTGCTGAGCGCACGGAGGACGGCGGTGGTGTGATCGTCCGGGTGCACCCCACGATGGTGCCGCGCAGTCACCCCCTGGCGAGCGTCCGTGACGCCTTCAACGCTGTCTTCATCGAGGCGGAGAGCGCTGGAGAAATGATGTTTTACGGTCGCGGTGCGGGCGGCGCTCCGACCGCGAGCGCTGTCCTGGGTGACGTGGTGGCGGTGGCACGCAATCTCCGCTCGGGTGGGCACGGTCCCCGCGAGTCGACGTACGCGGCCCTGGAGATCCGGGGCATCGATCAGGCGCGCACGCGCTACTACGTCAATCTCGACGTTGCTGACCGTCCGGGTGTGCTTGCCACCATCGCGCGCGCTTTCTCGGACAACGGCGTGAGCATCCAGGTGGTCCGCCAGGACGGTCACGGGGACGACGCCGGCCTCATCGTGCGCACGCACCTCGCAAAGGACGGCGATCTGAGCCGCACGATCGAGGCGCTGCGCGGGCTCGATGTGGTCAAGCAGGTCGTGGGCGTCATGCGCGTCGAGGGTGAGGCGGGCTCATGACCGCCGGCGCTCCGCAGTGGCGCGGGCTCATCGAGGAGTACCGCCAGTGGCTTCCGGTCGACGACGCGACACCTGTCGTCACGCTGCGCGAGGGCGGCACGCCGCTCGTCTACGCCTGCACCATCAGCGAGATGACCGGCTGCCAGGTGTGGTTGAAGTACGACGGCGCCAATCCCACGGGCTCCTTCAAGGATCGCGGGATGACGATGGCGATCAGCAAGGCTGCCCAGGAGGGCGCCCGCGCTGTCATCTGCGCATCCACGGGCAACACGTCGGCGAGTGCCGCGGCGTACGCGGTCAAGGCCGGCATGGTCTGCGCCGTTCTTGTGCCCGAGGGCAAGATCGCGATGGGCAAGCTCGCCCAGGCGATCATCCATGGCGCGAGCCTGCTGCAGGTCGAGGGCAACTTCGACGACTGCCTCACCCTCGCACGCGGCCTCGCGGACGACTACCCGGTCTCCCTCGTCAATAGCGTGAATCCCGACCGCATCGAGGGCCAGAAGACCGCGAGCTTCGAGGTGGTCGATCTCCTCGGCAACGCCCCGGACATCCACTGCCTGCCCGTGGGCAACGCGGGTAACATCACGGCGTACTGGCAGGGCTACAACGAGTACGCCGCTGCCGGGCACTCCACTCGGCTGCCGCGCATGTGGGGCTTCCAGGCTGCCGGTTCAGCCCCTCTCGTCAGCGGTGCTCGCGTAACCAAGCCCGAGACCATTGCCACGGCCATCCGCATCGGCAATCCCGCCTCCTGGGATTACGCCATCGCCGCGCGTGACGATTCCGGCGGCATGATCGACTCTGTGACCGATGAGCAGATCCTGGCGGCGTACCGACTCCTCGCGTCGAAGGAAGGACTCTTCTGCGAGCCGTCAAGCGCAGCAGGTGTCGCGGGGCTGCTGCAGGCGCACGAGCGCGGCCAGCTTGATGCGGGGCAGACGATCGTGTGCACGCTCACGGGCAACGGACTGAAGGATCCCCAGTGGGCGCTGGAGGCCGCGCCCGATCCGATCATCGTCCCGGTCGACGCTGCAGTGGCCGCGGCTGCGCTGGGGCTGCGGGGTTAGGAGATGGGTTTCCGCTCCGTCGGCGTCGAGGTCGTGGTTCCCGCGACGAGTGCCAACCTCGGCCCGGGATTCGACTCCCTAGGTCTCGCACTCGCGCTACACGATCACCTGGTCGCCATGGTGACCGACGATCCCGGGGTCCTCGTCACCGTCGAGGGCGAAGGGGCTGGCTCCCTGCCAAGTGATGAGAGGCACCTGGTGGCTGGTGCGATGCGGTCGGCGTGGGAGGCGATGGGATTGTCCGCGCCCGGGTTCGTCCTCCGCTGCCGCAATGGCATCCCCCAGGGGCGGGGCCTGGGCTCGTCCGCGGCCGCCATCGTCGCGGGAATCCTGCTGGCGCGGGGGCTCGTGGAGAAGGGGGAGGAGTTGCTCCCCGACGATGAGGTCCTGGGACTTGCCACGCGCATGGAGGGCCACCCGGACAACGTCGCAGCGGCGTTGCTCGGTGGCTTCACGACCGCATGGGTCGACTCCGTCGACGATACCCATGCGAGTGCGGTGACTCGTGCCACGCATCCGTCGATTGTGCCTGTCATCCTCATTCCGCAGCAGTCCATGGCGACGAAGGAGGCACGCACACTCCTCGACGACACGGTGTCGCGCTCGGATGCGGTGTTCAACCTGGGCCGTACGGCGCTGCTCTCCCATGCACTCGTCGCGGATCCGTCCATGCTCTTCCCTGCGACGGAGGACCGCCTTCACCAGGATGCGCGAGCTCACGCGTATCCGCAGTCGCACACACTCATGATGTCGCTGCGCGCAGGCGGCATCCCCGCAGTCGTGTCAGGGGCAGGTCCCACCATCCTCGCTTTCACGGTCGATGAACAGGAGCGCGCCGTCGCGACAGCCGCAGTGCCCGATGGCTGGCGGACTCTCACCGTGGCGGTGGACGGGGAGGGTGCTCGCGTGCACGTCCGGGGGTCATGAGGCATCCCTCCCGGCCGGGTGCTAGCCTGCTCCTGTCCGTGTAGGGACGTTCTTTCTCCCCTCCCGTTGATCTCCTCCTGTTGATCTTGGGAATGCCTCGAACGGCATGGCGGACACCGCGCAGCCTGGTCTTCACCCGGCGCGCACCCCCGATTCCACCCTGGTGTCGGGCATGACGAAGGAATCACACGTGAGCGATACCGCCACCGCCACCGCAGGCAAGTCGGCTTCCGGGCTCTCCGGAATGCTGCTGCCCGAGCTCAAGCAGCTCGCCCAGTCCCTGGGCATCACGGGGGCCAGCACCATGCGCAAGAGCGCACTCATCGAGGCGATCAGCGCCAAGCAGTCCTCCGGTCGCTCCGGCGGCAACGGACGCACCGCCGACAACGGCGCGGCAGGCGATAAGGGTCGCCCGGCCGACAAGGCTGACAAGGACCGTGCCGCCGATCGGTCGGACAAGGCCGACAAGACCGAGCAGGGTGAGCGCGAGCGCGCTCCCCGCCATGACAACCGCAACTCCAATCGCACCGGCAACCGCAGCGACAACCGCAGCGACACCCGCGGCGATAACAGTGATGACGGCTACGACGATGAGGATGGCGGCTCGCGTCGCCGACGTCGTCGGGGCCGCGATCGGTTCCGAGATCGTCGTGAGCGCCGCCCCGGCGGTTTCAGCGAGCAGGACGTCGAGGTCTCCGATGACGATGTGCTCGTCCCGGTCGCGGGCATCCTCGATGTCCTCGACAACTACGCCTTCGTGCGCACCGCGGGCTACCTGCCCAGCCCCAACGACGTCTACGTCTCGCTCTCCATGGTCAAGAAGAACGGCCTGCGCAAGGGCGATGCGGTGACCGGTGCCGTGCGGCAGCCGCGCGATGGCGAGCGGCGCGAGAAGTTCAACCCCCTCGTCCGCATCGACACGATCAACGGCACCGACCCTGAGCAGTCGCGCCAGCGGCCCGAGTTCTCCAAGCTCACGCCCCTCTACCCCCAGGAGCGCCTGCGCTTGGAGACGGAGCCCGGCAACCTCACCACGCGCGTGATCGACCTCGTGTCCCCGATCGGCAAGGGCCAGCGCGGCCTCATCGTGTCGCCTCCCAAGGCGGGCAAGACGATGGTGCTCCAGTCGATCGCTAATGCGATCGTCACCAACAACCCCGAGTGCCATCTCATGGTCGTGCTCGTCGACGAGCGCCCTGAGGAAGTCACCGACATGCAGCGCTCGGTCAAGGGAGAGGTCATCTCCTCCACCTTCGATCGTCCTGCTGAGGACCACACCATCGTTGCCGAGCTTGCGATCGAGCGCGCTAAGCGCCTTGTCGAGTTGGGGCACGACGTCGTCGTCCTACTCGACTCGATGACCCGACTGGGCCGCGCCTACAACCTCGCGGCTCCCGCCTCCGGTCGCATCCTTTCGGGCGGTGTGGACTCCACAGCGCTCTATCCGCCGAAGCGATTCTTTGGCGCGGCTCGCAACATCGAGAACGGCGGATCGCTCACGATCCTCGCGACTGCGCTGGTCGAGACCGGTTCGCGCATGGACGAGGTGATCTTCGAAGAGTTCAAGGGCACCGGCAACATGGAGCTCAAGCTCGATCGCAAGCTCGCTGACAAGCGCATCTTCCCCAGCGTCGACGTCGACGCCTCGGGCACACGCAAGGAGGAGCTCCTCATGGCTCCCGACGAGCTCAAGATCGTCTGGAAGCTCCGTCGCGTCCTCCACGCCCTCGATCAGCAGCAGGCCATCGAGCTGCTGCTCACGAAGTTGCGCGAGACCAAGAGCAACCTGGAGTTCCTCATGCAGATCCAGAAGACCACGCCGTCCGTCACGGGGTCGGAGTCTGACGACGCCTAGCCCCTTCCGGATACGCCTGCGCGATGGCGTACCCTTCCTCTGTCCGGTTCACCGCCGCTGCGGACCCGGACCCGAACATAGGAGTCAATATGAAGTCGGGCATCCACCCCGAGTACGTCGAGACCGAGGTCACCTGCACCTGCGGATCGACGTTCACCACGCGCAGCACCGCGAAGAACGGCGTCATCCACGCCGATGTCTGCTCGCAGTGCCACCCCTTCTACACCGGTCGCCAAAAGATTCTTGACTCCGGCGGTCGCGTCGCGAAGTTCGAGAAGCGCTTCGGCGGCAAGGACAAGGCCTCCGCATCCGAGTGACGCGCTGTCGACCGAAGCGCGTCCCCGCTCATCGCCGATAGGTAGGTCCCGTGTTCGACGCCTGCGTCGAGTTGACCGCCGAGTACTCCGCGATCGAGGAGCGCCTCGCCGACCCGGCCGTCCACGCCGACCCTGCAGAGGCACGACGTCTGGCGCGTCGCCACGCTGAGTTGCGTCCCACCATCGAGGCGTACCGCACGTGGGTCGCCCTGGGTGATGACATGGCCGCTGCCCGTGAGCTTGCCGACGTCGATCCTGCGTTCGCCGAGGAGGCCGAGGCTCTCGAGGTGCGCCGCCAGGATGTCGGCGAGAGCCTGCGCGAGCTTCTGATCCCACGCGATCCGCTGGACGGCAAGGACGTCATCCTCGAGATCAAGGCGGGTGAGGGCGGCGAGGAATCCGCTCTCTTTGCTGGCGACCTGCTGCGCATGTATCTCCGCTACGCCGACCAGCGCGGATGGAGTGCAGAGGTGCTCGAGGCGGAGGAGTCCGATCTCGGCGGCTATCGCGATGTCGCGGTGGCCGTCAAGGCACGCGGCATTCCTGAGCCCGGGGAAGCGCCGTACGCCCGCCTGAAGTTCGAGGGCGGGGTGCATCGTGTGCAGCGCGTGCCGGTGACCGAGTCCCAGGGGCGCATTCACACCTCGGCTGCCGGCGTGCTCGTGCTCCCTGAGGCCGAGGAGGTCGATGTCACCATTGACCCCAACGAGCTGCGCATCGATGTCTTCCGCTCGTCGGGACCCGGTGGCCAGAGCGTCAATACGACCGACTCCGCCGTGCGCATCACCCACCTGCCCACGGGCACCGTCGTGTCGTGCCAGAACGAGAAGAGCCAACTGCAGAACCGCGAGCAGGCACTGCGCATCCTGCGAGCCCGGCTGCTTGCCATCGCCCAGGAGCAGGCGCAGCAGGAAGCATCGGACTCCCGGCGGGCGCAGGTGCGCACGGTCGATCGCAGCGAGCGCATACGCACGTACAACTTCCCCGAGAACCGTCTGAGCGATCACCGATCCGGCTACAAGGCCTACAACCTCGACCAGGTGCTGAGCGGCGATCTCGATGCCGTCATCCAGTCCTGCATCGACTCCTCTGCCGACGCGGCGCTGGCGGACGGCACGTGAGTCACTCCGGGCAGGGCCCGTCTCCCCGCGTAGTGGAGGGATGGGTGTCCCTGCGCGATGCGATCGCCGATGGGCAGCGGCGTCTCGCCTCTGCGGGAGTGCCGTCGCCAGACACCGACGCCATGCTCCTGGCTGCCCACGTCAAGGGCGTGCCGCGCGGCCGACTCCTGCTTCACGACCGCATGGACTCCACCGAGCGCACCGCCTATGAGCGACTGCTCACCAAGCGCATGGCGCGAATCCCACTCCAGCACCTCGTCGGTGCCGCTGCCTTCCGCAATCTCGAGTTGGCCGTCGGCCCGGGGGTCTTCATCCCGCGGCCCGAGACCGAGTTGGTCGCACAGGCGGGGATCGATGCGCTGCGCGCGCTTCCGCCAGGGGAGCGCCGCGCGGTCGACCTGTGCACCGGGTCGGGGGCCGTGGCCTTCGCCCTGGCGACCGAGGCCGCACCCGCGCATGTCACCGCCGTGGAGGTCGACGACACAGCCTTCGTCTGGACGCGGCGTAACGCCGATGCGCTCCTCGAGGAGGTAACGGCCGTGGGCAGTCGCGTCGACATCGTGCAGGCCGATGCACGCACATGCGCGGCCGACGGCGGACCGCTCGCATCCCTGCGCGCGAGTGTCGCGGTCGTCACGATGAATCCTCCCTACGTGCCGAGCGGCGCAAGCGTGCGCGATCCCGAGGTACGCGACCACGATCCGGCGCTCGCCCTCTACGGCGGTGACGATGGCCTCGAGGTGATCCGAGGTGCCCTCGACACGGCGGCACGACTTCTCCAGCCGGGTGGTCTCCTCGTCATCGAGCATTCCGACGAGCAGGGCGACGAGGCCGAGGAGGGCGTGCCCGCACTCCTTGCGGCGGACGGCCGGTGGCGTGATATCGCCGACCACCGCGACCTCGCCCGCAAGCCGCGCTTCACCACTGCGACCCGGGCCATGGACACGGTGTGAGCCTCGTCATCGATGTCGGTGACCGCCCGGTGCCCGGGCGGGAGCGCGGCATCTCCGCAGCGGCTGCTGCCATCAAGCGCGGCGACCTTGTCGTGCTTCCGACCGAGTCCGTATACGGCCTGGCGGCTGATCCCTTTTCGCCCAGGGCGATGCGTGCACTGCGCGACGCCAAGGGTCGCGGTGACGATCTGCCGGTCGGCGTCCTGGTCGGTGCGGTGCGCACCGTCGACGGCCTGGCCAGCGGCATCACCGCTGAGGGGCGTGCGCTCATCGAGGCATTTTGGCCCGGTCCCCTCACCCTGGTCGTGCGCGAGCAGCCGACTCTGGCGTGGGACAACCCCGCCGGTCATGTCTCGCTGCGCATGCCCCTGCATCCGGTCACGCTCGCCGTCCTGGCTGCCACGGGCCCACTTGCGGTCACCTCTGCACAGCGTGCCGGCAGCGCTCCACCGCGGACCTGCGCCGATGCCGAAGGGCAGCTCGGTGATGGGATCGCGCTGTACCTCGACGCGGGGGAGACGATCGACGAGGCGCCCAGCAGCATCGTCGACCTCACCGTGGATCCGCCCGTGCTCCTGCGCGAAGGCGCCTTCTCCCTCGAGGCCCTGCGTGAGGTGTGCCCTGACCTCGTGGGAGCCGACGCCGCGGGCCGGTCCGACGGGTAGTTTCCCCAGGTCGCCGTAGACTCGCCCGGTCGGCCCGCGTGGCTGACCAGTCGAAGGGAAGTGCGCAGTGGGCAGCGAGACGTTCTGGGGCCCGGACTTCGGGCAGTTGCAGTCGGAGGATCCCGAGATCGCGGGCATCCTCCTGTCGGAGCTTGAGCGCGCCCGTGGCGGTCTGCAGCTCATCGCGAGCGAGAACTTCACCTCTCCCGCCGTGCTCGCTGCGCTCGGCTCCACCCTGAGCAACAAGTACGCCGAGGGCTACCCCGGCAAGCGCTACTACGGCGGGTGCGCCGAGGTCGACAAGGCCGAGATCATCGGCATCGAGCGGGCGAAGGAACTCTTCGGCGCCGAGCACGCCAACCTCCAGCCGCACAGCGGTGCGAGCGCCAACCTCGCGGCGTACGGCGCCTTCGTGAAGCCTGGTGAGACTGTGCTCGCGATGAGCCTGCCGCATGGCGGACATCTCACCCACGGCTCGAAGGTCAACTTCTCCGGCAAGTGGTTCGAGGTCGTCTCCTACGGCGTCCGCGAGGACACGGAGACCATCGACTACGACGAGGTCCGCTCGATCGCGTTGCAGCACAAGCCGCGGATGATCATTGCCGGAGCTACGGCGTACCCCCGGCTCATTGACTTCGCAGCCTTCCGGCAGATCGCCGACGAGGTCGGCGCGATCCTCATGGTCGACGCGGCGCACTTCATCGGACTCGTTGCCGGCAAGGCGATCCCGAGCCCGGTTCCCTACGCCGACGTCGTCACCTTCACCACCCACAAGGTCCTGCGCGGGCCGCGCGGCGGCATGATCCTGTGCAAGTCCGAGCACGCCGCGGCGATCGACAAGGCTGTCTTCCCGATGATGCAGGGCGGGCCCCTCATGCACGCGGTCGCGGCCAAGGCGGTGGCCCTCAAGGAAGCCATGTCGCCCGAGTACCAGGCCTACGCCGCCCAGGTCGTGCGCAATGCGCAGGCCCTGACCGCCTCGCTGGCCGCCGAGGGCATGCGACCGGTCAGCGGTGGCACCGACACCCACCTCGCCCTCATCGACCTGCGGGGTGTGGGCGTCACCGGCGCCGATGCCGAGGTCCGCTGCGATGAGGCGCGCATCACGCTCAACAAGAACGCCATCCCCTATGACCCCCAGCCGCCGGCGGTGGCCTCGGGGATCCGTGTGGGCACCCCCTCCGTCACCACGCAGGGCATGGGGGAGGCCGAGATGGCCGAGATCGGCCAGCTCATCGCCCGGGCCGTCACCGACCCGGGCAGCGCTCGCGAGGTGGCCGACTCGGTCAACGCGCTCGTGCGCAGGTTCCCCGCCTACGCCGAGGCTCCGGTCGGGGTCTAGGCACCCGCCCGTGCGCGAATACCTCCTCTGCCTCGTCGCGGCCGCGGCCGTGACGTACCTGGTGACCCCTCTCGCACGTGCGCTCGCCGTGCGCTGGGGTGCCATGGCGGAGGTGCGCGATCGCGACGTCCACGACGAGCCGACCCCGCGCCTGGGCGGACTCGCGATGCTCGCCGGGCTCTGCGCCGGGCTGCTGCTGGCCAGCAAACTTCCGCAGATGAGCTCGGTCTTCGAGGTGGGTGACAGTCAGACGTTTGCCCTGCTCAGCGGTGCGGCGATCATCGTCGTCCTCGGCCTCATCGACGATCGCTGGGGGCTTGCAGCACCCACCAAGCTCGCCGGCCAAGTGCTTGCGGCCGCCGTCATGGCGCTGCAGGGCATCTCCATCATTTGGCTGCCCTTCGGCGGCACGCTCGTGCTCGACCCCGTGACGAGTGTGCTGCTGACGGTGCTCGTGGTCCTCGTCTGCATCAACGCGATCAACATGGTCGACGGCCTGGACGGCCTGGCGGCCGGGATTGTCGCCGTAGCGGCGCTGGCGTTCTTCGCCTACTCCTACCTGCTCTCGGTCGAAGTGGGCTTCGAGCGCGCGACCATGGCCACGCTGGTCTCCGCGCTCCTGGTGGGCATGTGCCTGGGATTCCTGCCCTACAACGTCTTCCGTGCGCGCATCTTCATGGGTGACACCGGCTCGATGCTGCTGGGATTCCTCCTGGCGGCGAGCATCATCACGCTCTCGGGCCAGGTAGATCCCGCGGCGATCGAAGGTGGCACGTTGCTGCCCGCGCTCCTGCCGATTCTGCTTCCGCTCGCGGTGCTTGTGCTGCCGCTGCTGGATCTCGGCCTCGCCGTGCTCCGCCGCACGCGTCAGGGTCGATCACCGTTCGCTCCCGACAAGCAGCACCTGCACCATCGCCTGCTCGAGATGGGGCACTCTCAGCGTCGCACCGTGTCGCTTATGTACGCCTGGACCGCCGTGGTCGCGGGCACCGCAGTAGCGCTCGCCTTCATCCCGGTCGGCTTCGCGCTGCTCCTCCTCGTCGCCGGGTCGCTCGTTGTGCTCGTCGCCGCGCTGCGGCCCGATGGTTCCCGCCCTGCCGGGACCCGGGACGGCCAGCGCACCGGCACCGGCGGATAGGCACCCGGAGATGCGCCCCGCGGCAGTGTCGATAGCGTGAGGGCAGCCGTTCCCGGGAGGGGTGCATGCCGTCCATCGACCGCCTGGTCTTGCGGGTCTCCATACCCGTGACCGTGGCTGTGGGCATCGTGGCGGCCATCATCGGCGCCCTGGTGGCCTCGGATCCAGGCAAGGCCCTCCTGGGAGCCGCCATCGGGACCCTGATCGTGGTGGCGTTCTTCACCGTGGGCCAGGTAGCCGTAGGAGCTGTCCTGCGCAACGCCCCCCAGATGGCCATGTCCGTGGCACTCATGGTCTACCTGCTCAAGATCGGCGTTCTCTTCATCTTCATCATCCTCTTCCAGGGGACGACGGCATTCGATACCAAGGTGTTCGCGCTCACCATCGTGGCCTGCACCCTGGCGTGGACCGTTGCCGAAGTCTGGATCTTCGCGCGCACCAAGGTCCTCTACGTCGATCCGCAGCAGCCGAGGCCGCCGTTATGAGGCTCCTGGGGACTCGCGTGACGGATGAGGCGGTTCACAAGGAGGGGTGGACCACTGCCAACACGGGGTGGATCATCATGAGCCACCTGCTGACCGGGATCCTCTTCTACGCCGGACTGGGTTGGCTGCTGTCCCTGTGGCTCGGGAATGCCCCCCTCCTGATCGGCGCGGGTGCCCTGATCGGTATGTTCCTATCGCTCTATCTCATCCATCGACGCCTTGAGGCGACAGCGCCGGGGAAGGATAAGTCAGTGCCAGACCGCGCGACCCGCATTCTGCGTGGACACCGACGAGGCACCTCATGAGCCTCGTCGCGGCCGGCAGCCTTCAGTGCAAGTTCGAGAACGCCGCCAACCCGTGTGGCTTCCCGGCGGCCGGGTCGGAGATCTTCTTCTTTGACGACATCGCGAGCTGGAACGTCCTCGGCACCACGGTCGGCATCAACAAGGTCACGATCCTTGTTGCCATCTCCGTCGTCGCGGTCCTCGGCTTCTTCCTCTACGCCTTCCGCAAGCCGCAGATCGTCCCTAAGGGCGCTCAGAACGTGGGCGAGACCGGCTACCTCTTCATCCGCGATGGCATCGCCCGTGACGTCATCGGCAAGGAGGGCGACAAGTTCGTCCCCTTCCTCTTCTCATTCTTCTTCCTGGTGTGGACCTTCAACATCCTGGGCATCATCCCCTTCGCCCAGTTCCCCATCACGAGCGTTTTTGCCATCCCGGTGGCCTTCGCGCTCATCGTCTACTTCACGTGGGTCCCCCTGGGCATCTACCGCCAGGGTTTCGGCGGGTTCTTTAAGGGCATGCTCTTCCCGCCCGGCGTGCCCAAGCCGATGTACATCCTGCTTTCGCCGATCGAGTTCATCTCCAACATCATCGTGCGGCCCTTCACCCACGCCGTGCGTCTCTTCGCCAACATGTTCGCGGGTCACCTGCTCATCGCGACCTTCAGCATCGCGGCGTACTACCTGCTCTCATTCACCGTGATCGGCCTGCTCGGGTCGGTCGCGTCCTTCACGATGGCGGTGGCACTCACCGGCTTCGAACTGCTCATCCAGGCGCTTCAGGCCTACATCTTCACCCTGCTGACGGCGGTCTACATCAGCGGAGCGCTCCACGCGGAGCACTGAGTTCGTCCCGCACCACCTGCACGGCCACAACCGAATAAGACCCCCAGACCGGCAGACCAGACTGCTGGCCAGGACACGAAGGAAAAGACATGTCATTGCTCGCTGAGCTCTCCGGCTCCATCGGCTCCGTCGGCTACGGCCTCGCGGCCATCGGCCCGGGCGTCGGAATCGGCATCATCTTCGGCCAGGGCGTCCAGGCAATCGCCCGCCAGCCGGAGGCCTACGGCGTCATCCGCCAGAACATGCTCCTCGGCTTCGCACTTGCCGAGGCGCTCGCCCTCATCGGCTTCGTTGTCCCGTTCGTCTACGGCACCTGATCGGACTCACTGTGTCCAACTTCATCACGGGTCAGCTCCTGGCTGCCGGCGGAGAGAACGAGCCGATGCCGAGCGTCCTCGCAGTGCCGATCGACGAGCTCGTCGTCGGCCTGCTGGCGTTCTTCATCGTCTTCGGTGTCCTCGCCAAGGTCGCGCTGCCCAAGATCAAGGAGACCCTCGCCGCCCGCTCGGAGGCGATCGAGGGTGGCCTGCGCAAGGCCGAAGAGGCCCAGGCGGAGGCGCAGCGCGCTCTCGAGGAGTACCGCGCCGCATTGGCGTCGGCCCGCGAGGAGGCGGCGTCCATCCGCACACAGGCCCAGGCCGATCGTGCGGCCATCGTCGAGGAGGCGCGTGCCGAGGCACGCACTGCCGCGGCGGCCGTCACAGCTCAGGCCGAGGCCCAGCTCGCTGCAGAGCGTGCGCAAGCCACGTCTCAACTCACCCGCCAGGTGGGCGAGGTCGCGGTGGCCCTCGCAGGCAAGGTCGTGGGGCAGTCCCTCACCGACGATGCTCGCGTCAAGTCGACCGTGGACTCTTTCCTTGCCGACCTCGAGTCCCAGGTCGCGCAGCAGGGAGCTGGTCGCTGATGTGGGGTGCGAGTCGCAGCAGCCTGTCGGAGCTTTCCGACTGGCTCGATGGCCAGCGTGGCGCGGAGGGGCTGGCAGCGTTGCCCGCTGAGCTCCTCTCCGTCGCCGATCTTCTCGATCGCGAGAAGACGCTGCGCACGGCCCTTGCCGACTCTGGTCAATCGGCCGACTCGCGCTCCGAGCTCGCGGCGTCCCTCCTGGCGACGCGCGTGAGTCCCCTCACCCTGCGCACGCTGCAGGAGGTCGTCCGCCACCGCTGGTCGTCTGACGCGGACCTGCTGCTCGGCATCGAGGCCCTCGCTGACCAGGCCGCCTTCATGGTGGCCGATGCCGCGGGCGACCTCGATGCGACGGAGGATGAGATCTTCCGCTTCGGGCGGGCGGTCGACTCCTCTCCCGAGCTCCAGATGGCCCTGACCGCGCCGGCTCTCTCGGCCGCGGCCAAGTCCGGAATCGTCGAGGACCTCCTGAAGGACCGTTCGACCGCTACGACGCGCCTGGTGCTCGGCTACGCCGTGGGGCACCTGCACGGTCGTCGGATCGACGCCGTGGTCGATGACCTGGCCGACGCAGCCGCTCGGCAGCGTCAGCGCATCGTCGCTGAGGTGCGGGTGGCCCAGCCGCTCGACGCGGATCAGGAGCGCCGCCTCGCGGCAGCTCTCAGCGCGCTCAAGGGGCGCCAGGTCCGTCTCAACGTTGCCGTCGATCCGGCGGTACTCGGGGGAGTGCACGTGACCGTGGGTGATGAGGTCATCGACGGCACGGTGGCGGCACGCCTCGAACAAGCCCGACGCTCGATGCTGGGCTGATCCACAAGACAGCACAACACAACACCGAACAGCACAAGACAGCACGAACCACGTCGCCGAGGGCGACCGAAGAAGGAGAGCAGGCACCATGACGGAGCTGACGATCCGGCCGGATGAGATCCGGAGCGCGATCGAGCGGAACGTCCAGTCGTACTCGCCCACCACGGCCCGCGAGGAAGTTGGCCGAGTGATCGAGACGGGTGACGGCATCGCTCGCGTCGAGGGTTTGCATTCGGCGATGACCAATGAGCTTCTCGAGTTCGAGGGCGGCTTGCTCGGCGTAGCCCTCAACCTCGATGTGCGCGAGATCGGCGTCGTCCTCCTCGGCGACGGCTCGCGGATCGAGGAGGGCCAGCCGGTGCGCCGCACAGGTGAGGTCCTCTCCGTGCCGGTCGGCGATGCCTACCTCGGCCGTGTTGTCGATCCCCTGGGCAATCCCATCGACGGCAAGGGTCCGATCGCAGCGGAGACCCGTCGCGCACTCGAGGTCCAGGCGCCGAGCGTCGTCGAGCGCCAGCCCGTGAAGGAGCCGATGCAGACCGGCATCAAGGCCATCGACGCCATGACGGCCATCGGTCGCGGTCAGCGCCAGCTCATCATCGGCGATCGCCAGACCGGCAAGACCGCGGTGTGCCTCGACACGATCATCAATCAGCGCACCAACTGGGAGTCGGGCGATCCGACCAAGCAGGTGCGCTGCATCTACGTCGCCATCGGACAGAAGGGCTCGACGATCGCGTCCGTCAAGGGGGCGCTGGAGGAGTACGGCGCGATGGATTACACCACCATCGTCGCAGCTCCGGCCTCTGATCCCGCTGGCTTCAAGTACCTCGCCCCCTACACCGG
>JBMOIL010000029.1:0-19799 GCA_049317345.1 Candidatus Nanopelagicales bacterium | reverse complement strand
GGGTTAACGATGTCCCGGGACAGGGGTTAACTAAGTCCTGAACCATGGCACTGCCCCCGCTACTTTGTGAAAGTGCGTCCGCGCACTTTCCAGCAAGCCCCTCGAATCGTTTCGAGGGGCTTGCCCGTTCCTGGGTCGCCTCTTCCCCCAGGGACCACCCCTGTGTGCCGCGCCCACGGATCCGCTGGTTGACCCCCGATGCAGGGTCATCTGCCGGGTGACCCTCCAACGTCTGCGTTACCGCTCCAGCGAATTGGCGTCCACTTCGCGGGACCACGGGAGGGTCACCGACGCGTACTCCTGGCGGTGCCTGTCCTGGCATGCCCCACGTGGGGCATCGATGTCCATGTTCCGGTCGGGGCTGCCCACGCGCGTCGGCAATTCTGATGGAGACCCAAGTCGATTTGCGGGTGCGACGATGCCAGATGAGTTCACCCTGGTCGTCAAGGCCCGTCGACAGGTTTGGGCGCTATGAGGGATTTACGTTCTGCTTTGTGATTGCGCCGCATGAGGCGTAGCGTCCGAAGCGCATCCATTGGTGCAGGTATCTAGGAGGACTCTTGTCCGCACGTCGTATCACCGTCCTGACGTCAGCACTTGCCCTCCTCCTCGCACTGGGAGCACCCGCCGTGCAGGCGGCCGCCGAGCCGCGGGCGACCACGACGGTCGTGGTCGCCAACCTCAACGACACGGGGGCGGGGTCGCTGCGGGCCGCGCTCGCGTCTGCGGCGCCGGATGACACGACGCAGATCACCTTCGCCGTAGCCGGCGCCATCACGCTCGCTTCCGCGCTCCCGGCGATCACCTCGACGGTGGTCCTCGACGGCACATCCGCGCCGGGCTATGTCGCCGGTGGCGCACCCGTGGTCTTTATCGACTTTCTGGGCGCGGCCGGGCTCAGCCTCGCGAAGGGCGCCGATGGATCACAGGTGCTCGGACTCGCTGTGGGCAACGCCGCAGGCGATGGCATCGCCGTCGCTGCCCCATCTGTGATGATCGCCGGCAACTACATCGGTCTGACCATCAGTGGAGCAAGCGCCCCCAACTCAGGTGACGGCGTACATCTCATGGCTGGCTCGGATGGATCCACCATCGGTATGAATCCGGATAACTCCTCCGCCTGGGTCTCCAATGTCATCTCCAACAATGGCGGCAGCGGCCTGGTCATCGACGGCTCCTCCGGCAACGTCGTCGTCGCCAATCGGATCGGCACCAACCCGGCCGGCACCGCCGCTGCTCCCAACGGTGCGAATGGCATCGAGGTGACCGGCGCCTCCGTCAACAACACTCTGGGGGGCACCGTCTCGGTCGACGGTGTGACCGGAGCGGTGAACAACCCGACGGGCAACAAGGGAGAGGTGACGCCGACCTTCACGCGGCCGCCGCTGGGCAATGTCGTGAGCGGCAACACCGGCGCGGGCATCGCCATCACCGGCGCCACCGACACGACCATCGCCGGCAACTTCGTCGGCACCAGTGCGTCGGGCAACGCCGATCTCGGCAACGGCAGCCAGGGGATCGTGCTCAATGGAGCCGACGGGACGCAGATTGTGGGCTGCACGCTCGTCGATGAACCCTTCATCTACTACAACGTTGTGAGCGGCAACGGCGCCTCCGGCATCGAGGTGCGCGATTCCGACAACGTCGCGGTGCAGGGCAACTTCACGGGTGTCGCCGCTGACAATGAGACATCGATCGGCAACGCGGGCAACGGCCTGTGGGTCACGGGCACCTCGGCCAAGACCCAGGCGGGTGGACCGATCCCGCTGGGCAACGTCACCTCGGGCAATGGCCGCAACGGCATCGCCGTGACCGGCCAGGTATCAGGCTTTGTGTCCTTCAACAACTTCGCCGGTCTCGTCGCCTTCGGCGGCGCGGCTCCCAACCAGCTCCACGGGATCTACGTCACTGCGACGGGGGGCAGCAACCTGCTCCGGACCAGCGTGACCAGCGGCAACATCGGCGACGGCATCCGTCTCGACCGCAAGGCGACAGGCGTGACTATCGATCCCGTCCTCTCCGGTTTGAGCACCTCCGGTGCAGCGGCACTGCCCAATGGCGGCAACGGACTGACGATCACCGGCAGCGCCTCCCGCAACGTGGTGGGCGGAACACGCACGTCAGTCATGCCCCACACGGCCTTCAGTGGGAACAAGGGCTACGGCATCCGCATTGAGGGCACGGCCAGCCGCAACCTCGTCTACGACACCTACGTGGGTGTGTCGGTCGCCGGACAGATCTCCCTGGGCAATGGTGCCGGGGGTATCTCCATTGCCGGCAAGGCCCACCACAACATCATCGGCGGCCAGAAGTCGACCGCGCGCCGCGCAAACATCATCGCGGGCAACACCGGCAACGGCATTGAGCTCGCCTCGGGGACGCGCAATAACACGGTGGTCAACAACTACATCGGCGTGAGCCGGCTGCGACTGGTCTTCCCCAATACGGGCCGAGATGTCGTCAACAGGGGTAAGGCCAACATCATCAAGAACAACATCTTCGCTCCCTGACAGGTATTCCTCGCACTCCGTCCACCGATCGGAAGGTTCTCCCCACGGCGATTCAGTCCCCGTCGCGTAGCCGCAAGGTCGGGCTGGCTCTCCTCGTGGCGTGCGCGACGATTGCGACGGCAACCGGCGCTGCCGGAGCGGTCGACAGCACGGACACCGCGCCCGCAGCCGCCTCCGCGACTGTTCCGATGCGGCTCATGTCCATCTACGGGGTCGCGGGTGAGGGGCCCAACGCACCGGTCATGGACTCCCGGGGCAACGTCTACACCGCCAACTCCAAGTCCGAGAACGTCACGCGGATCACCCGCGAGGGACCTCGGACGCCGAGCGCCACATGATCGAGGCCATTCGGATCGCACGGGAGTCCGGCGCGTCCTGGTCAGCCATCGGGTTGTTTGTCGGCACCACCGGAGAGGCGGCACGCCGGCGGTACTCCGACAAAGTTGCCTGATCTTGCGCACAGTTGGCCTGCAGCAGGGGCAACGCAACTCCAATCAACTGAGCGTCTCGGAATGTCACAGTCTTCTACTAGCGTTCAACGACACCTGGAGCGCGACTAGGGCTTTCCGGGCACCTTCAAGTCCCGTCAGTCACTCGAACTCGTGAGAGAAGCGGTGCCCCCCAGTTACCTCAATGCCGACCCATCGGGTTCCAAAGCTTTCACTAAGCATGCGGCATTTCGAGACGCCGTCAGGCCTCCGTCGCAAACTGAATGAGGAGTATCGGCGAGGAGGGTCACATGAGGCGTTCACGGTCAGATTGCATCGTAGAGCGAGGCTGGTCGGGCACGCGGCCGCTCGACCCGGCTCTGCCCCCGCTACGTGATGTGAGGACCGGCCCATTGGGCCGGTCCTCTTTTGATCTGCTGATACACCGCCCCCAAAGGCCACATAAGGCGTGACCCCGGCTACTAACGCGAGATGGACCGCACGGATGGCAGTCAGGAAGAAGTCATGCGACGAACGACGAAAAAACCTCTTGGAATCCGTCCGGGTCGAGGCGTACGGCGCTAGATCTTGAGCACCTTCATGGTCAGGCGTGAGTCCATCCTGGCGATGGCGGCATCGCCCATGATGTCCGAGGTGAGCCATCGCTCGTAGTGCTCGATGTTTTCCACTCGCACGCGAATGAAGTAGTCAGGAATGCCGAACATGCGACGCAGCTCCACTACCTCCGGCATGGCAGCCACACGGGCCTCGAATGCCTGGACCGTGGGGAGGTCCTTGGCGACCAGGTCTGCGTGCATGAGCACCTCGAAGCCCTCACCCAGGGCCGCAGGGTCAACGCATGCGACGTACCCGGTGATCACGCCGTCCTCTTCGAGTCGTCGCACGCGGCGCAGGCATGGCGCGGGGGTGAGACCCACCCGCTCCGCGAGCTCCTGATTGGTGAGTCGTCCCTCAGCCCTCAAGTGGGTGAGAATTGCGCGATCGATGTCATCCATGCCTCATCATTGCGCCTCGGGGCGTCTGCAAGCACCCATAAACATCCATATTGCGCTGGAATCTCCCTATTCTTTCACCATGACCCCGCCACGTCTCCTGGTGATCCAGCACAACCTCGATGACGCCCTTAACGACCTAGCAGCACCCCTCGTCGAGGCGGGTCTGATGATCGACACCTGGTGCACTTTTCAGACGAGTGAGCCCGAGGAACCACTTGAGTCCTTCGACGGCGTCCTGTCGTTGGGTGCGCTCGCGAGTGCGATGGATGAGGCAACCACTCCATGGATTGCAAACGAGATCGCCGTGCTCGAGCAAGCCCTGGCCCGTCGTATGCCGATTCTCGGTGTGTGCTTCGGTGCTCAGTTGCTGGCTCGCGCCGCCGGCGGCCGCGTCTACCGGTCCCCCGTCACCGAGATCGGCTGGTACCAGGTCGACATGGCGCCTGAAGCCGCTTCAGACCCCGTGCTCGGCGGACTCGGACCGCGACCGCATGTCTTCCAGTCCCACTACGACACCTTTGACCTACCCAGCTCCGCCACTGTCCTCGGACGCACGGGGGAGCTCACGGAGGCGTTCCGGATCGGCGATCGCGCCTGGGCCGTGCAATTCCACATCGAGGCCAACCCCTCGCTCGTGTACTCCTGGCTCGCCGCCTACAAGGACGCGATGCTGAAGGCAGACGTCGACATCGACGAGCTGCGCCGATTCACCGCCTCCTACTGGGGGGAGTACCGACAACTGTCGTGGAACGTCGCCACCGGTTTCGCCAGTCAGGTGGTGGCGGCACGGCCGTAAGGCCGCTGTCTGGACGACGGAGGTCCCGCATCACCCCCGAGGACACGAGCGCTAGCGTTCACACGTTCGATCCAGTCCGGGAGAAGGAGTCAGGCATGGCCGTTCAGGTCCAAGGCGTCATCGCGCGGGAGAAGGACGCCCCCGTCACCCTCGAGACGATCATCGTCCCCGACCCGGGTCCCGGCGAGGCCCGAGTGAAGGTCCTCGCGTGCGGCGTGTGTCACACGGACCTGCACTACCGCCAGGGCGCCATCAACGACGAATTCCCCTTCCTGCTCGGCCACGAGGCCGCAGGCATCGTGGAATCTGTCGGACCGGACGTCACCGATGTCGCACCCGGCGACTACGTCATCCTCAACTGGCGTGCGGTGTGTGGCCAGTGTCGTGCTTGCTTGCGCGGTCGCCCCTGGTACTGCTTCACCACCCACAACGCCACGCAGAAGATGACGCTGCTGGATGGCACCGAGCTCTCGCCCGCGCTCGGCATCGGCGCCTTTGCCGAGATGACCCTCGTCGCCGCGGGCCAGTGCACCAAAGTGGATCCGGCCGCGGCCCCCGAAGTCGCCGGTCTGCTGGGCTGCGGAGTCATGGCCGGACTTGGCGCTGCCATCAACACAGGCAACGTGACCCGCGGTGACTCCGTGGCCGTCATCGGGTGCGGTGGCGTCGGAGATGCCGCCATCGCCGGCGCACGACTCGCGGGAGCGCGCACGATCATCGCGGTCGACATCGATGACCGCAAACTCGAGTTGGCCAAGCAGTTCGGGGCCACCCACACCGTCAACTCCCGGGAGACCGACCCCGTGGAGGCGATCCGCGAGGCCACCGAGGGTTTCGGGGCCGACGTCGTGATCGAAGCCATCGGTCGCCCGGACACCTACGAGCAAGCCTTCTTCGCGCGCGACCTCGCCGGCACCGTCGTCCTCGTCGGAGTCCCCTCCCCGGACATGCGCCTCGACCTTCCGCTGATTGAGTACTTCGGTCGAGGTGGCGCACTGAAGTCCAGCTGGTACGGCGACTGCCTACCCTCACGGGACTTCCCCATGCTCATCGACCTCTACCTCCAGGGACGACTCCCCCTGGATCAGTTCGTCAGCGAGAAGATCGGCGTCGGCGATGTCGAGGCGGCGTTCGACAAGATGCACCATGGAGACGTGCTGCGCAGCGTCGTGGTGTTCGCGCCGTGAGCGCTCGAGTCGAACGAGTCGTCACCAGCGGAATCTTCAGTCTCGACGGTCAGGACTTCGAGGTCGACAACAACGTCTGGCTCGTCGGCGATGACGAGGAGGTCCTCGTCGTCGATGCCGCCCATGACGCGGAGACCATCCTCAGCGCTGTGGCTGGCCGCCGTGTGGTCGGCATCGTGTGCACTCACTCGCACAACGACCATGTCAACGCCGTCCAGGAACTGATCGCCAGCGTCGACGGTCCGGTCTACCTCCACCCGGCTGACACCATGCTGTGGGACGTCGTCAACGCAGGCGTGGCCTTCACCCCGCTGGCCGACGGGGACGTCGTGTCGGTCGCCGGCCTCGACGCCCAGGTGATCCACACTCCCGGCCACTCACCCGGCGGGGTCTGCCTCTACGTGCCCGAGCTCGGCGTGCTCCTGAGCGGCGACACGCTCTTCCACGGCGGCCCCGGGGCGACTGGCCGCTCGTTCAGTGACTTCCCCACCATCCTCGAATCGATCCGTGAGCGCCTCCTGACGCTGCCCGCCGAGACGCGCGTCCTCACCGGCCACGGAGACGAGACCACCGTCGGCGCAGAGGCCGGGTCATATGACGAGTGGGTTGCTCGCGGCCACTAGCCCCCCGTGTCCTTCTCGAGGCCGCCACCACGCCCCTGGTGCTATTTGACGAGGGTGAGCGCGGTCACGCCGACGACAAGCACGATGACCCCGAGAATCTGGAATCGGCCGAGCTTTTCCTTAAACAGGAAGTACGCCGCCACGGCCGCGATGGGCGCGAACTGCGATGACAGGATGGACGTAATGGCCACCTCGTACTGAGCGCCGATGGCGAAGCAGACGAAGCCCAGGATTTCCGTTACCGCCATGGCCAAGACCAGCGGCACCGTGGACCTGGTGATCTGCAACTTCCGCATGATGAGCAGCGGGATGAGGATGATGAGGACACCCGCGAGACGCGCAGGCAGCAGCACCCAGGGGATGGGCACATCGTTGCTGAGGTTGCCCGCCGCGAAGAGAGAGACCCCGAAGCACGCCGCAGCCACAGTCGACAGGACCACGGCATAGACGGGCCGCTCCTTGGCGAGCGGTGCGGGGTCGGGGGCAATCGCCGAGATGACGATCCCGCCGACGATCACGAGCAGCATAAACCCGACGATGGGCGCGATGCTCTCCCCCAGGAGTGCTGCGATGACCGCGGCAATGGCCCCCTCGGTGGCCAGGATCGGCGCGACGACGCCGACTTTGCCGACGCGCAGGGCGAACCCGGCCACGAGGATCCCGATGACATTGCCCAGTCCGAGGACGACCATCCACGGGATGCTGGGGCCGATGTTGGCCGGGACGCCGGTGGCGACGACGAACGGGGTCGTGATGATGAGCCCCACGAGCATCACCCAAGCCACGGACGACGCCGATCCGATGATCTTCACGGCTCGCGAAGACATCAGGCTGCTGCTGGCGAAGAAGCACGCGGTCAGAAGCCCGAAGACGATGCTGACCACCTCCTGACCCTACTCAGGCGCGGGGCGAGGGCCTGGCGCGAAACACGGGCGCAACACGATCCGGATACGGTCTTCCCGTGAACGCGCCCGAGCCCGAGGCCGCCCTGCGCGAGGACATCCGCACGCTGGGGAACCTCCTGGGCCAGTCACTCGCCCAGCACGGTGGCCCCGAGCTCCTCGAGGCCGTCGAGCGCATCCGCGCTGCCGTCCGGGACGACCCGGCTGAAGCGACACGCATCATCGATCAGATCGACCTGCACGAGGCGACCCAGATAGCACGTGCCTTCTCCATCTACTTCGACCTTGCCAACGTCGCAGAGCAGGTCCAGCGTGCGCGCGACGTCCGGGCTCGCCGCCGAACCGACGGCAGCCTGCTCACGCGCACCGCCGGACGCGCCCTGGACCTGGGTGCCACTCCCGAGCAGGCCAGGCTGCTCGCAGAGGACATGGCGGTACGCCCGGTCTTCACCGCCCACCCCACCGAGGCGGCACGCCGCTCGGTCCTCACCAAGCAGCGACGCATCGCCGACCTGCTCCTCGACAACCTCATCGACGACGAGCGGCGCTGGTCGCGCATCGCCGAACTCGTCGACCTGCTGTGGCAGACCGACGAGCTGCGCCTCGAGCAGCCGCAGGTCGTCGACGAGGCACGCAATGCCCTCTACTACCTCGACGATCTCGCGCGCGGCCCGCTCGCCGAGGTCCTCGACGATCTCGCGACGGCATTCCGCATGCTCGGTGCCGACCTGCCGCCCGATAGCACTCCGCTCACCTTCGGCTCCTGGATCGGCGGCGATAGAGACGGCAATCCCTTCGTGACACCCGAGGTGACGCGCGCGGTCATCGATTTCCAGCGCGACCACGCCATCGGCGACATCCTGCCCATCGTCGACCGGCTGCTCGAGGACCTGTCGGTGAGCGAGCGGCTGTCAGGATCTGATGCCGACCTGCGCGCCGCCGTCGATCGCGACCTGGAGCACCTGCCGGAGTTCGACAGGAGGTTCCTGCGTCTCAACGCCGAGGAGCCGGTGCGCCTGAAACTCACTGTCATCCACAGCAGGCTTCGCCTCACCCGCGAGCGCATCGGGTCGCGCGGGCCGCACGTGCCTGGTCGCGACTACCGATGCACAAGCGAACTCCTCGATGACCTCATGCAGGTCCGTGCCTCGCTCGCGGCGGACGACTCGATCGCGGCCATCGGTGTGATCGATCGGGCGCTGCGCGTCATCGCCGCGATCGGCCTGCCCCTGGCCACCCTCGACCTGCGCGAGCACTCGGACAAGTACCGGGAGGCCATCGGCCAGCTCCTCGGGCGCCTCCCCGGCGCAGTCGACTTCGTCTCCCTGGACGCCGATGCACGCAGAGAGCTGCTCTCTGCCGAGCTCCTCTCCCGCCGCCCGCTCGCGCCGACTCCACCGCCCCTGGATTCCTCCGCCCTGGCGACCTACGGAGCCTTCGTGTCCGCCCGCGAGGCCATCGAGCGCTACGGCCCCCGCACCGTCGAGACCTGCATCGTGTCGATGACCAAGGGCGCGGACGACGTGTTGTCCGCCGTCGTGCTCGCCCGGGAGGCCGGACTCGTCGATACCGACGCAGGCACGGCGATGGTCGGCTTCGTCCCGCTGCTCGAGACGGTCGACGAGCTGCGCACCGCTCACGTGATCCTGGGCCAGCTCCTCGCGGACCCGACCTACCGCCGCCTGCTCGCCTCACGCGGAAATGTGCAGGAGGTCATGCTGGGCTACTCCGACTCCAACAAGGACGCCGGCATCACCACCTCGCAGTGGGAGATTCACCTCGCCCAGCGGCGACTGCGCGACACGGCCGCGGAGGCCGGCATCGCACTCACCCTCTTCCACGGACGTGGGGGCACCGTCGGCCGAGGCGGTGGACCGACGTACGACGCGATCCTCGCCCAGCCGTGGGGCGTGCTGGAGGGACGGATCAAGCTCACGGAGCAGGGCGAGGTGATCTCCGACAAGTACCTCCTGCCCACTCTCGCCCGAGACAACCTCGAGCAGATCCTCGCGGCCGTGATGGATGCCACGTTGCTGCACGACCGTCCGCGCAACTCCCTTGAGGAGCTCGCCGTGTGGGACACGGTCATGGACACTGCGTCGGCGTCGGCTCAGGCGCGTTACCGTCGACTGGTCGATGACCCCGACCTGCCCGCCTACTTCGCCGCTTCCACGCCGGTCGAGGAGTTCGGCGGGATGCACATGGGCTCGCGGCCCGCGCGCCGCCCCGACACAGCGGCGGGCATCGACGGCCTGCGCGCGATCCCCTGGGTCTTCGGGTGGACTCAGTCGCGTCAGATCGTCCCCGGTTGGTACGGCGTCGGGACCGGACTCGCGGCCGCCCGCGCCGCGGGTCACGGCGACGCGCTCAGCGCGATGCATCGCCAGTGGCACTTCTTCCGCAACTTCCTGTCGAACGTCGAGATGACCCTCGCCAAGACCGATCTCGCCATTGCCCGCCGCTACGTCGACGGACTCGTGCCCGACCACCTGCGCCGACTCTTCGAGGACATCGAGGAGGAGCATGCGCGCACGGTGGAGGAGCTCATGCGCGTGACGGGTCAGCCACATCTGCTCGCGGTCAATCCCACACTGCACCGCACCTTCGAGGTGCGCGACACGTACCTACTGCCACTGCACGAAATGCAGGTGCGTCTGCTGCAGCGCATGCGCGCCACGGAGGAGCCGACCGTCGAACTGCAGCGCGCGCTCTCGGTCACGATCAACGGCATCGCCACCGGTCTGCGCAACACCGGCTGACCGCCTCGTCATTTCTCCCGCTAAGGGGGAGACATGGTCTAGTCGTTGCCCGATTCCATCGCGGCCCGATCGAGTAACTGCTCTTCACCAGCGTCGGCCTGCGATGACGCGATGGCGTCTGCGCCACCGGCGTCAAGGCGACCCACGAGTTCGACGTGACCGGCCCCAAGCTGGCCCTGCTCGGCGTACATCTCGAGCTTGGTGCGGGTGTCGGCGATGTCGAGATTGCGCATGGTCAACTGGCCGATGCGGTCGGTGGGGCCGAAGGCCGCCTCCTCGACGCGCTCCATCGACAACCGGTCGGGGTGGTAGCTCAGGTGCGGGCCCCGCGTGTCGAGGATCGAGTAGTCGTCTCCGCGGCGGAGTCGCAGGGTGACCTCGCCGGTGACCGCTGACGCCACCCACTTCTGCAGCGACTCGCGCAGCATGAGGGCCTGCGGGTCCAACCAGCGACCTTCATAGAGCAGGCGCCCGAGTCGGCGCCCCTCGGCGTGATAGTTGGCGAGAGTGTCCTCGTTGTGGATCGCGCTCAGCAGGCGCTCGTAGGCGATGAAGAGCAGGGCCATCCCCGGGGCCTCGTAGATGCCGCGGCTCTTGGCCTCGATGATGCGGTTCTCGATCTGGTCGGCCATGCCCAGGCCGTGCCTGCCGCCGATGGCGTTGGCCTCCCGCACGAGGTCAACAGGGCTCGCGAACTCCCGGCCATTGATGCGCACCGGCCGGCCCTGCTCGAAGGCGATCGTGACGTCTTCCGTCGCGATCTCGACAGTCGGATCCCAGAAGCGCACACCCATGATCGGGTCGACGATCTCGATGGAGACATCGAGGTGCTCCAGTCGCTTCGCCTCGTGAGTCGCACCCCAGATGTTGGCGTCCGTGGAGTAAGCCTTCTCGGTCGAATCGCGATAGGGCAGCCCGTGCGCCACGAGCCACTCCGACATCTCCTTGCGCCCACCCAGCTCGCCGACGAAATCGGAGTCGAGCCAAGGCTTGTAAATCCGCAGCTGCGGATTGGCCAGCAACCCGTAGCGGTAGAACCGCTCGATGTCATTGCCCTTGTACGTCGATCCGTCGCCCCAGATCGACACATCGTCATGGAGCATCGCCCGCACGAGCAGCGTGCCGGTGACCGCCCGCCCCAGAGGCGTGGTGTTGAAGTACATGCGATTGCCCGCGCGGATGTGGAAGGCACCGCACGCCATCGCTGCGAGGCCCTCTTCCACGAGCAGGTCCTTGCAGTCCACTAGGCGGGCGAGCTCAGCGCCGTACTCGAGCGCGCGGCCGGGCACGATGTCGATATCGGGCTCGTCGTACTGCCCCAGGTCGGCCGTGTAGGTGCACGGCACTGCGCCCCTATCGCGCATCCAGGCGACCGCGACGGAGGTGTCGAGCCCTCCGGAGAAGGCAATGCCGACGCGCTCGCCGACGGGAAGCGAGGAGAGGACCTTGGACACGCGGGGAGCCTATCGGCAGCCCCGCTCAACCGACCTACGCCGGTTGGCCGCCGTCCTCTCCCGTCAGCCGCGCCTCCGCCTCCTGCGCACGCCGCAGCGCCGCCTCGAGATCGGCCTGCGCTTCGCCGTAGCGGGCGAAGTCGCCGTCGGCCAGTGCGGCCTGTCCCCGCTCGTAGGCCGCCTGCGCATCGGCAAGCGCGGTCTGGAGATCGGTGAGCGGATCTCCGGACGGGCCCGGGTTCGGCGTGGGCGTAGGTGTAGGCGTGGGATCCGGATTGGGATCGGGGTTGGGCCCGGGGGTCGGATCCGGAGTCGGAATCGGATCCGAGTCGAAGACTGCAGCCAGCGCCTCGTCGAGGGTGTCCTCGAGCGCGACGTTGGCGCCGTAGCCGGCAAGCACCTTGCGCAGGAGTGGATACCCATCCTGCGTGGCCCTCAGATACACGGGCTCGACGTAGAGCAGGCCGCCGTTGAAGGGCAGCGACAGCAGGTTGCCCAGGTTGACCTCAGAGCCACCTCGCCGCAGGAGGGAGAGCTCGGCGCTGATGTCGGGATCAGACTCGAAGTTGTTCTGCACCTGCGTAGGACCGGGGATGGTCGTGTTGCTGGGCAGTTGCAGGACCCGGAGTTTGCCGTAGTCCTCGCCGGGAGCGGAGCCGACAGCCATGAAGGCGGCCAGGGTGGGTCTGCGCTGCGGCGCGAACGTGGTCGTGAGGGAGAAGGTCGGCTGCTCCTGGTCCGGCATCTGCAGCGTGAGGTAGTACGGCGGCTGGAACTGCTGGATCGGCTGCGTCGGATCGAAGGGCACGATCCAGAAGTCGGTGCCGTTGTAGAAGGTCGCCGGATCGGTGACGTGGTAGCGCGACATCACGACGCGCTGCACCTTGAAGAGATCTTGCGGGTAGCGCACATGCGCCTCGATCTCCATGGGCATCGAGCTGCGCTCCTGCACGACACCGGGGAAGGCCTTCATCCACGTCTGGAGGATGGGATCGGCCTCGTCCCACGCATACAGGGTCACGGTGCCCTCGTAGGCATCGACCACGGCCTTGACGGAGTTGCGGGCGTAGTTGAGCTGGTCGCTCGGGGCGATGGCGGTCGATCCGGTGCGCACCGTGATCGAGTCGCTCGTCACCTCGCCCAGCGACACCCGCGAGGAGTAGGGGTAGTCGTTGGAGGTGGTGTAGCCGTCGACGAGCCACACGATGCGACCGTTGACCACTGCCGGATAGGGATCCTGGTCGAGGGTCAGCCACGGGGCGATCTTCTCGACTCGGGTCAGCGGATCGCGGTCCCACAGGATGCGCGACTCCTCGTTGATCAGGTCCGTGAGAAGGATGTTGCTGTCCTGGAACTTCGTCGCGAAGAGCAGGCGGTGGAAGAGACCCCCGACCGCGACTCCACCCTCGCCCGAGTAGGTGTTGTTGACCTGGCCCGTGGGACTCGCGTCATCGGGGTAGTCCAGCTCGACCGGCGGGGTGCCCTCAGGTGCGCCCACGATGGAGAAGGGCGGCGAGAGCTCGCCGAAGTAGATGCGCGGCTGATCGATCCCCAGCAGACCCTCCGGCGGAATATCGCTCTCGAAGAAGTCGGGCTGCCCGGACGACTCCGCCGTGTTGTCGTAGGCGGCGACGAAGCCGTAGCCGTGCGTATAGACGGCATGGTCATTGGCCCAGTTGCGCTGGTTGTCGGGGATGCCGGCGAGGTTGATCTCGCGCGCGGCGACGACAGCGCCGCGCTGACCACCCTCCATGTCATAGCGATCGACATCGAGGCTGTCGTTGAAGGAGTAGTAGGCGCGGATCTGCTGGAGCTGGTTGTACGTCGGGGACGCCAGCGCCGGATCCAGAAGTCGGATGTTGTCGAGCGTGCCGAGGTTGGCCTGGATGACAGCCTCGCTCGGGGCTTCGACCGTGCCCGGGTATTCCTGGACCTGCGCGTCAGCAATGTCGTACGCCGAGCGCGTCGCCGTGATGTTGCGCTCGATGAAGGGCTGCTCGCGCACGAGCTCGCTCGGACGGACCTGGAATTGCTGCACGACCGCGGGATAGACGCCCCCGACCAGGATCGACGTGAGGACGAGGAGCCCCAGGCCGATGAGCGGGATGATCCAGTTGCGCACGAGCATGTTGACGATGAAGAGGACCGCCGTGATCAGCGCGACGAAGGTAAGGATCTGCAAAGCCGGCAGCACAGCGTTGGCATCGGTGTATTTGATCCCTGTGAAGCCCTGCACCAGGGCCTCGCTCTTGACCATGAGCCCATAGCGGTCCAGCCAGTAGGCCACTGCCTTGAGTAGGAGCAGGATCGCGATCAGCCCGGACAGGTGCACCTGTGCTGCGGTGCTCACCCGATCCCCCTGCGGCTGCAGGCGCAGGCCGCCGAAGAGATAGTGCGCGGCAAGCGCGAGTCCGATCGAGAGGATCACGACGGAGAAGGCGAAACCGAGGACGAAGCGCAGGAAGGGATAGGTGAACGTGTAGAAGCCGACATCGAGCCCGAACTGTGGATCGGTGATACCGAAGTCGGTCGCATAGCGCCAACGCAGGAAGGTCCCCCACTCGGCGGAGGCAGAGATCCCCGCCAGGAGTCCGACGACGGCCGCGATGCCGATCGTGATGATCACGCGGAAGGGATCGAGGGCCATGCGATAACGCTCGAGGCCTGCCTGCTCCTGCGTCATCGGCGGGGCGCTCGGGCGGAAGCGGTAGGCGATCCAAAGGGTCCCCGCGAGGACGACGGCCATCGTGAGACCGAACGAGGCGAAGAGGGCCAGGCGGGTGATGAGGGTGACGGTGAAGACCTCCGTCTTCCCCACGGAGTCGAACCACAGCCAGTCGGTGTAGAAGCCCGTGAAGATCACGAAGCCCAGGACGATGACAGCGAGGACGATGATCGTCGGGAGGAGGACCCGCCCTCGGCGGGGTGCCGCGGCGACAGTCGTCGGGGAGGCCATCACAGCAATTTACGTCACTCGGGCGAAGGTCACACCGTGGGGCATGTCGGCAGCGTCTCCCCGGCCCGCCAGGCGGCCAGGGCATCGAGCGCTCCCTGCAGGGTCGTCACCGGTACGACGGTCAGCCCGTCGGGGATATGCCCGGCAGCCTCCTCGCAGTGGACCTCGGGCATGAGGAAGAGAGTCGCCCCAGCTCCGCGGGCTCCGGCGAGCTTCTGGCGGATGCCCCCGATGGCCCCGACAGCGCCCGCGGGATCGATGGTGCCTGTCCCGGCCACGTGGCCACCGCCGGTGAGGTCCTCCGGAGTGAGCTTGTCGACGATGGCGAGGGCGAACATCATGCCGGCACTCGGACCGCCGATGTCCTCGAGCGCGAAGATGATGGGGAACTCGGCGCGATAGTTGATGCCGACGGTGATGCCGACGTAGGGCACACCGGACTCATCCGGCTTCTCAGCCGACACCACCTCGAGGTCGACCTCTTCACCGTCGCGCTCGACCGTGAAGGTGAGGGTGGATCCGATCGGCACGGCGCGCACAGCCTCGACGACATCTTCGGGGGCACGGACGGGAGCGCCATCGATCGCGACGATCTGCTCGCCCGCATCGAGTACGCCGAACGCCGGCGTCCCCTCGACCACAGCCGTGACGACGACGTCTTCGATCAGGGGCTCGCCCAGGGTGTTCAACGCGGCCGCTATCGCACTGGACTGGCTGGTGGAGAAGAGGACCGCGTTGCGCTGCTGCACTTCCTCCGTCGTCTCGTCATCGCCGTAGAGCAGCTCGCGGGGAAGTACGGCACGGTTGGGATCCACCCATGCGGCAAGCGCCCCGAAGACCGTGAGGGGGCTTCGCGGCTCGCCCTCCTCGCGGATGGTCGTCATGTCGAGAGCGCCGGTCACGGGATAGGTCGTGGTGTCGGTGATCTCCACGAGCGGCACGCCCTCGACCTCGCCGATGGTGTTGAAGGTCGGACCGGGCGACAACACGATGAACGGCACAGGAAGGAGAGCCGCCAGAGCAAAGAGGGCGATAAGCACCAGGCCCGCTAGCGCGGCGATGAGACCGCGGTGACCGGGGCGACGACCAGCCGGCTCGGCCGACCCGTTGGGCCCGGCCGGCGAGGGGTTGCTCACGCGGGGTGGCGGCGGTCTGCGGGTCGCCGCGTGCGACCGGGGCGCGGTGCTGACGAACGCGTCGCTCCGGCCCGGGCGGGTCGCGCGGGACGACGTTCGCGATCGGATTGCTCGGCGGGAAGGGGGCGACGCATCGCGGCGCGGAAGCGCGCCATGTCGCCCACGGTCTCGTGGGTGTCGGCCGCACGTCGGGGGCGGCTGCGTGACGCGGCCCAGGCCAGCGCGAGCAGGGTGGCGCCCAGGGGAATGAGCCACCACAGCAACGCGGACACCTGGACTCCTCCTGACGCGGTCGGCCTGTAGCCGACACTCTCCCCGCCCAAGGGTACGCCCCCCGGGGTGCGGACACCCCCGGAGCATCCGGCGTACCGTGGGGGGATGAGCGGATCTCTCCCCTTTGGATTCGGTATGCCCGACGACGGGGGCGAGCGACCCGGCTTCGACATGAGCCAGTTGGGCGCCATGCTCCAGCACCTGGGGCGCCTGCTGGAGTCAGGCGGCGACGGCGCCGTCAACTGGGATCTCGCCCGTGATACCGCCCGCCAGGCGATCGTCCAGGCCGGCGACCCCTCGGTGAACGACGCGGAGCGCCGCGAGGTGATCTCGGCGGTCGAACTCGCCCAGGTGTGGCTCGATCCTGCGTGCACCTTTCCCGCCTCATCAGCATCCGGCGCGGCGTGGAGTCGCTCGGAATGGCTCGAGGCGACGTACCCCGCCTGGCAGCGCATGGTGACTCCCATCGCCGAGCACGTGCAGTCGGTGATGTCCGCGATGCCCGCACAGGGTGAACTTCCCCCGGAGCTCGCCGCGATGCTGCCCGAGGGCACACCTCCTGAGACGCTTGCCATGATGGCGCCGCTCATGGGCATGGCGCGTCAACTCGGCTCCGCGATGTTCGGGATGCAGATGGGCCAGGCACTGGCGGCACTCGCCGGCGAGGTCGTCGGCGTCAGTGACATCGGTGTTCCGCTCACGAGCGATGGCCGACCCGCGCTCCTGCCGCGCAATGTCGCGGCGTTCGGCGAGGGGCTCGATGTGCCCGCGGGCGATGTCCGCCTCTACCTTGCCCTTCGCGAGTGCGCGCATCAGCGGCTCTTCGCGCACGTGCCGTGGCTCGCCCCGCGCCTCGACGGTGCCATCGATGCCTACGCCCGTGGCATCCGCATGGATCCCGAGCGCATGAACGAAGCCATGCAGGGAATCGACCCCGGCGCACTCGGAGACCCCGAGCGACTGCGCGAACTCATGGGATCGGATCTCTTTGCGCTCGCCGAGTCCGAGGAGCAGCAGGCCGCACTCCGTCGACTCGAGACCCTGTTGGCGCTCATCGAGGGCTGGGTCGACGACGTGGTGACACAGGCCTGCGCCGCGACGCTGCCGTCGGCGGAGCGACTCGGCGAGGCGATGCGTCGACGCCGAGCGGCGGGCGGGCCGGCCGAGCGCACCTTCGCCTCGCTCGTAGGCCTGGAGATGCGTCCGCGCGCCCTACGCGAAGCCGCTGCGCTGTGGCGACAACTGCGCGAGACGCGTGGCACCGAAGGCCGCGATGCCCTGTGGGCACACCCGGACCTCCTTCCCGACACCGACGACCTCGCCGATCCCAGCACCTTCCTCGCGGGCGAGCCATGGGATGGCTTCACCGCCGATGACGCCTGATCCCCTGCATGTCGACGCTGTTCGCGTGCTGAGCGACTGGTCTGCACCGACTGCCGCTCAGGACGCTCTGCGACGGGACTACCTCTCCTTCCTCGACGCACATCCCGACGCCATGACACGTGGCAATCGAGTCGGTCACGTCACCGGCAGCGCACTCGTCGTCGACACCGTGCGCGAGGCGGTGCTCCTCACGCTCCACCCACTCGTCGGTCGTTGGCTGCAGCTCGGAGGCCACATCGAGGCCAGCGATGCCACGCTCGTCGACGCCGCACGTCGCGAGTCGATCGAGGAAGGCGGAATCGACACCGTCGACATCGACGCTCGGCCGCTGCGCCTAGACCGTCATCGCGTGCGCTGCCGCGACGGCCGCGGCGGCGAGGACCTCCTCGACCACCTCGACGTGCAGTTCCTCGTCCTCACCCCTCCCGGCAGCGTCGAGCAGCGCTCAAGCGAATCCCTCGACCTGCGCTGGTGGCCGTGGTCGGCGCTGCCCGACGGCACCGACGATTCGGTCCGGGTGCTCGTCCAGGAAGCCCGAAGCCGTCTAGGTTTCTAGAGTCCGGGCGACTGAGAACCGTCCCCATTTTTGATCCACAGGGGGTGGATGACGTCCGCCCACGTCAGAGGCGCTCGCGCAGAAGACGCAGGACGAAATCCCCAGGGTCGTCCACCGACTCTCCCCAGGATTCCGCCGTGACATCCCCAAGTCATCCCCAGAACTGCCCACAGGCGACGTTGACGGGCCCTGGACGGCGCCCTACGTTCTCCCGCACAGCCCCCGGGATAACGGGCCACGCGCGCGAGGGGAAGTCGCACGCGGCTCAGCGACCCGGGGGCTTCCCCATGGGCCGTCGGGGCCATGACACCCGATGATGACCGCTCAAAATCGCCCCATTTCGGGCAATTTCCCCCCGACACGGGTGCTCAGCCTCGGGTCGGTCCCCCCTTGGGGTGCTTGGCTGCCCTAGGGTGGCGACGCCGCCCCTAAGGGGCAGGTCCCCGCCAGGGGACCGGTGAGGCACCGCCTCACAGGAACGAGACGAGGAGGACGGCCCATGGCCGAGTCGTACACGGGTGAGGCGTACTGCGTGAAGTGCAAGGAGAAGCGCGAGTTCACCGGCAACGTCGAGGAGACCAATGGTCGGCGTTTCGCCAAGGGCATCTGCCCGGTCTGCGGCACCAAGGTGACCCGCATCCTGGGCAAGGCCTGACAAGTCCGCTAGGGGCGGCCTGGCCGTCCCGACGGGCTTCACCGCCGATGGATCGTCGTGACTAACGATCCATCCGGCTACGAAAACGTCATCGACGGCGTCGACGGCCCTGGGCTTGTCGGCGCCGTCGAGCGTCTCGTGGCCATCCCCTCCCTCGGAGGAAGCGACGCCGAGGTCGATATCCAAGATGACGTCGCCCGCGAGTGGACATCCCTGGGCCTGGACGTCACCGCCTGGGACATCGATGTGGCCGCCCTCTCGGCAGAGCCGGACTTCCCCGGCATGGAGGTCCACCGCTCATCGGCACGCGGGGTCGTTGCCCGCATCCCGGGCAGCGGCGAAGGGCCCACGCTCCTTCTTCTCGGCCATACCGATGTCGTGCCACCCGGTGATCTCGGCGCCTGGCCCAGCGATCCCTTCCGCCCCGAGGTCCGAGGTGACCGCCTGATCGGTCGTGGCGCCTGCGACATGAAGGCCGGCACCGCGTCAATCACGTACGCCGCGCGCGCCCTGCTCGCGAGCGGCACGCGCCTGCGCGGCGATGTCGTGCTCGCAGCCGTCTCCGGCGAGGAAGATGGTGGTCTCGGCACCTACGCCATGCTCAGACAGGGCATCACCGCGGATGCCTGCGTCTTGCCCGAACCCACGAGCCTCGATCTGGTCCCTGCCAACGGTGGCGCCCTCACCTTCCGCCTGCGCATTCGCGGTCGCGCCACCCACGCCTCCCGACGCACCGAAGGCGTGAGCGCAATCGAGAAGTTGCTCCCCGTGCTCGACGAGCTGCGCCGGCTCGAGGCGCGACGCAATGAGTCGGTCGATCCGCTCATGCAGCGCTGGCCGGTCGCCTACCCGCTCTCCATCGGGACGGTCCACTCCGGCGACTGGGCATCGACGGTCCCTGACCTGCTCGTCGCCGAGGGCCGCCTCGGCGTCGCACTCGGCGAGACCCCCGCACAGGCCCGCGCGGAGCTCGAGGGCGCACTGGCCAGCCTGTGCGACGACGATCCGTGGTTCGCCGAGCACCCCGTGGAGGTCGAGTGGTGGGGCGGGCAGTTTGCCCCGGGGCGCACCGATCCCGGACATCCCCTGGTGCGCGATCTCGGCGAGGTTGCGACCGGGATTCTCGGCACGCGACCCGAGGTGTACGCCGCGCCGTACGGATCAG
>JBMOIL010000028.1:0-20069 GCA_049317345.1 Candidatus Nanopelagicales bacterium | reverse complement strand
TTCATGCGGGAGCCGAAGACCGGGTGCGCATCGGTCGGGTTGGCGCCGATCACCATGATGACGTCGGCCTCCGCGACGGACTTGAAGTCCTGCGTGCCCGCCGAGGTGCCGAAGGTCTGCTTGAGGCCATAGCCGGTCGGCGAGTGGCAGACGCGGGCACAGGTGTCGACGTTGTTGGTGCCGAAGGCCGCGCGGATCATCTTCTGGACGACGAAGACTTCCTCGTTGGTGCAGCGCGAGGACGTGATGCCACCGACGCTGTCCACGCCGTGGCGGGACTGGATGTCGCGGATGCGCTCGGCAGTGAAGCCGATCGCCTCCTCCCAGCTGGCCTCGCGCCAGGGCTCGTCGATGGAGCTGCGCACGAGCGGGGTGAGCACGCGATCGGTGTGCGTGGCGTAGCCGAAGGCGAAGCGGCCCTTGACGCAGGAGTGGCCCTCGTTGGCGCCGCCGTCCTTGGCGGGGACCATGCGCACGAGCTCATCGCCGCGCAGCTCAGCCTTGAAGGAGCAGCCGACGCCGCAGTAGGCGCAGGTCGTCATCACCGTGCGGGTGGGCATGCCGAGGTCGATGACCGACTTCTCCTCGAGCGTGGCCGTCGGGCAGGCCTGCACGCACGCACCGCACGAGACGCACTCGCTATCGAAGAAGCTGCGTCCGCCGGGGCTCACCTTGGAGTCGAAGCCGCGGCCGACGATGGTGAGCGCGAGGGTGCCCTGGATCTCATCGCACGCGCGCACGCAGCGACTGCACACGATGCACTTGGACTCATCGAAGGTGAAGTAGGGGTTGGTCTCATCCTTGGGTGCGTCGAGGTGGTTCTCGCCGTCGTAGCCGTAGCGGACCTCGCGCAGTCCGACGACCCCCGCCATGTCCTGCAACTCGCAGTCGCCGTTGGCCGGGCAGGTGAGGCAGTCGAGCGGGTGGTCGGAGATGTAGAGCTCCATCACATTGCGGCGCAGCTCCTCGACCCGCGGAGTCTGGGTGCGCACGACCATGCCGGGCTCGCAGGGGGTGGTGCAGGAGGCGGGGGTGCCCCGCTTGCCGTCGATCTCGACCAGGCACAGGCGGCAGGAGCCGAAGGGCTGCAGGGAGTCGGTGGCGCAGAGCTTGGGTACGCCGACTCCGGCCTCGGCCGCGGCGCGCATGACCGACGTGCCGACGGGCACGCTCACGGGGATGCCGTCGACGATGACGTCGATGCTCTCCGGCGAGGTGGATGCCGGGGTGCCGTAGTCGGGCTCGTGGAGCAGGGTCATGGCGTCACCTCGGGAGTGCGGTGGAAGTCCTCGGGGAAGTGTGCCAGAGCACTGCGCACGGGAAGGGGCGTGAGGCCCCCCATGGCGCACAGGGATCCGTCAGTCATGGTCGTGCAGAGGTCCTCGAGGAGGACCAGATTGCGCTCACGGTCGACCCCGGCCGTGATCTTGTCGATCACCTCGACGCCGCGGGTGGATCCGACCCGACACGGGGTGCACTTGCCGCAGGACTCCGCAGCGCAGAACTCCATCGCGAAGCGGGCCTGCGCTGCCATGTCGACGGAGTCGTCGAAGACCACGATGCCGCCGTGGCCGAGTAGGCCACCGGCCGCGGCGAGCGCTTCGTAGTCCATGGGCACATCGAGTGTGTCCGCAGGAAGATAGGCACCGAGGGGTCCGCCGACCTGCACGGCCCGCAGCGGGCGCCCCGAGCGCGTGCCCCCGCCGTACCCCTCGACGAGCTCACCGAGGGTCACGCCGAAGGCAACCTCGACGATGCCCCCGCGGGCGATGTTGCCGGCGAGTTGGAAGACCTGGGTGCCGCGCGAACGGTCCATGCCGAGGGCTTGGTACGACGCGGCGCCGTCGGCGATGATCCCGGGCACCGCAGCGAGCGTGAGGACGTTGTTGACCAGGGTCGGCTTGCCGAAGAGGCCCTGGAGTGCGGGGATCGGCGGCTTGGGCCGGACCATGCCGCGCTTGCCCTCGAGGCTCTCGAGCATCGCGGTTTCCTCGCCGCAGACATAGGAGCCGGCACCCTCGACCACGCGGATGTCGAAGGCGCGACCGGAGCCCATGACGTCGGGCCCGAGCCAGCCATCGACGTGCGCGATGTCGATGGCGGTGCGCAGGGTGGCGATGGCATCGGGGTATTCGGAGCGCACGTAGATGAGGCCCTGCGTCGCGCCCGTGGCGATGCCGGCGATGGCCATGCCCTCGAGCAGCGTGAAGGGGTCGCCCTCCATGAGCATGCGGTCGGCGAAGGTGCCGCTGTCGCCCTCATCGGCGTTGCAGCAGATGTACTTCTGGTCGCCCTCGGCTTCGAGCACCGTGCGCCACTTGATGCCGGCGGGGAAGCCGGCTCCCCCGCGGCCGCGCAGACCCGAGGCGAGGACGTCGGCGACGACCTCCTGCTGGGGGATCTCGATCGCGCGGGTGAGACCGCGCAGGCCGCCGTGGGCGCGGTAGTCGTCGAGGTCGAGCGGATCGATGATCCCGACGCGAGCGAAGGTCACACGCTGCTGCGAGGCGAGCCAGTCGATCTGGTCGACGAGGCCGAGGGACAGGGCGTGGTCAGCGCCCTCGGCGAGGCCGGCGTCCAGGAGGCCCGCGACATCGCGCAGGGCCACGGGGCCGTAGCCCACGCGACCGGCTGCGGTCTCCACCTCGACAAGCGGCTCGAGCCAGAGCATGCCGCGCGAGCCGTTGCGCACGATCTCGGCGCTAATCCCGCGGTCACGCAGGCCAGCCTCGATCGCGGCGGCGACCTCATCAGAACCGATAGAGCGGGCGGCGCTGTCACGCGGCACGAAAATGCGGATCATGCGCGCACCTCCTGCGCGAGAGCGACGGCATCGCGGATGCGCTCAACGTCGCAGCGGCCGATGAGTCGACCCTCGACCATGGCGGCCGGTCCAAGCGCACAGTTGCCGAGGCAATAGACCGCGGAGAGCTCCACGCCATCGATGCGCTCGCCGAGCGGGACGCCGTACGCAGCCTCGAGGTCGCTCACGAACTCGCGCGAGCCGACCGACTGGCAGGCCTCGGCCACGCACACCTGCACGTGCACATCGGGCGGCGGCGACTGGCGCAGATCGTGGTAGTAAGTGAGGACGCCGACGACCTCGGCGCGCGAGACATTGAGCTCGGCGGCCACCACATCGACAGCCTCGTCGGGGACCCAGCCGAAGACAGCCTGGACGCGCTGGAGCGCGGGGAGGATGAGGCGCTCTGCGGGAGGAATGGACGCGACGACCGCGGTCCCTGCCGGGACCGACCATGCCTGGTGACTACGCACCTCGGCACCGCCTTCCGCCTCGCCGTCCCGGGGATCTCTGCAGCCCCGTGAGCCCCTCCAGGGTAAGCCACAAGGGGGGCGCCAGGGACATCCTCCCGGCCATCGGATCAGGAGTTCCACAGTGTGGAACCTGCGCTCGCTCCGCGTGATGCCCCGCACGCGAGGCCTAGGCTGGGCCATCTCCTGCGAAGGGCTGCCATGGCTTCCACCGATCGACGCCGCGTGCTGCGTTGGCGCGACGGGATCGTCGACGCAGGCCCCGACTCCGTCGCGATCGAGGAGCCGCTCGAGATCGAAGTCGATGGTGTATCCGTCTCCACCACGATGCGCACGCCTGGGCACGACATCGAGCTCGCAGTCGGCTGGCTCGTCTCCGAGGGTGCGCTGACCTCAATCGAGGAGGTGTCCGAGGCGAAGGAGTGCTTCGAGCACGATGAGGACGATCCCGAGCAGGTACGCCGCATCGTGCAAGTGACCACTCGCGGCCGAGTCCCGGTCGAACCCCGCCTGCACGCGACGTCGAGTGCCTGCGGGGTCTGCGGAGCCGATCTCATCGCCATGACGCAGCGCACCCGGCACTGGCCACTCAGCGACGACACCACAGCCTTCAGCGTCGACGCTGTCCTTCGACAGCCCGAGGCCCTCCTCGCCACGCAGCGCGGCTTCGCCGCGAGTGGCGGCCTCCACGCCGCCGGGCTCTTCACCCCCGGTGGCGAGCTCATCTGCCTGCGCGAGGACGTCGGCCGCCACAACGCCGTCGACAAGGTGATCGGCTGGGCGCTGCAGGAAGGACGCCTGCCCCTGCGTGGTCATGCACTGCAGGTGAGCGGCCGCGCTTCGGCCGAGCTGGTGCACAAGGCCGTGATGGCCGGCGTACCCCTGCTCGCTGCGGTGTCGGCGCCGAGCACCCTGGCCGTTGACCTCGCACGCGAGAGCGGGCTGACCCTCGCGGGCTTCGTACGCGACGGATCGCTCAATGTCTACGCCGGCGCCGAGCGCCTCGGCCTAGCGGACTGACCCCCGCGTCGCAGCCGACGACGTCAGCGCGAGGTCAGGGCCACGCGGGCGCCGAGGGCGATGAGGACTGCCCCGCTCACATAGTCGAGACGTCGGCGTACAGAGGTGCGTGAGAACCACGCAGATGCGCTGCCCACAGCGAAAGCAAGGCCGAGGTAGAGGATCGTCTCGAGCGACACCTGGATGGCGCCCAAAGTGACCGTGGTGAGGAGGACGGGGCCCTCTGCGGGCACGAACTGTGGATAGAAGGCGAAGAGGAAGACGGGGGCCTTGGGATTGGCGAGCTGCACGATCAACCCCTCGGCGAAGGCCCGGTGGCCCTTGGGCACATCGACCTTCGGCAACGGCTCGGCATCGTCCCGGCCCCGCAGACGCCAGCCCGAGCGGATCGCTTTGACCCCGAGATAGACGAGGAAGATCGCGCCCGCCACCCGCAGGACGAGGAACGCCGTCTCCGACGCGGCGACCAGCGCAGCCATACCCGTACCCGCGGCGAGAGCCCACAGGAAGAGACCGGCCTCGATACCCAGGACGGTAGGGATCGCCGCACGGAATCCGTGGGCACCTGCACGTTGCAGGATGAGGACCATGGCCGGGCCGGGGCTCGCCGCGATGACGACCACCGCCAGCAGGAAGGCGGGAAGCGCGCTGATGTCCACGTGCGGATCGTGTCAGATACGCGAGTCGAGTACGTCGGCTGTGGTTCGCACGGTCGCGAACTCGCCATGGAGATTCGCAGCGGTCACGCTCGCGATCTCCTCTGCCGGGATTACGGCGCCATCCGGCCCGGTGCGGTCGAAGGTGTGGGTCGCATCGATGACGAAGGTGACGTCGTACCCGAGGTTGCCGGCCATGCGGGCCGTGGTCTCACAGCAGTGGTTGGTCGTCACTCCGCAGATGGTCAGCCGCCTGATTCCTCGCTCCGTGAGCCAGGCGTGCAGGTCGGGATCGCCGTAGAAGGCGGAGTTGACGTGCTTCGTGAAGAGTACGTCGCCCTCGATGCCTGAGCGCAGGTCGTTGCCGGGCTGGCCGGGCCTGAGCGGGGATCCGGGTGAAATCGAGTCGTGGCGGACGATGACGATGGGTCGCTCAGCAGAGCGCCATGCGGCGATGAGGTCGGCGATGTTGGCCTCGCACCCAGGGTTGTCGCGCCGGCCCCACGCGGGATCATCGAAGCCCTCCTGGACGTCGACGACGACGAGCGCATGCCGTGGATCGGGAGCAAGGGCCATGGCCCTGAGGCTAGCCTCCGGGAATGCATATCGAGATCGCACTCGACGTCAACGACGCCCCCGGCATGATCGCCTTCTGGTCGGCGGTGCTCGGCTACGACGTGGAGGATGAGGGGCGCTTCGACGCACCCGATCGCATCTACTGGTCGCTCGTCGATCCTGCCGGCCGCGGGCCGCGCCTGGTGATCCAGCGTGTGCCGGAGCCGGTGACGGCCAAGCCGCGGATTCACATCGACGTACACGAGCCCGACATCGAGGCGGCGGCCGCACGCGCGGTCGAGTGGGGTGCGAAACGGATCGATGACACGCCCGTCGTCGAGGTGGGCACGGGGTGGATCCGGCTCGAGGACCCCGAGGGCAACGTCTTCTGCATCGTGCAGGAGCGCCGCCCCTGAGACACGCGCGAGTGGACGCAGTTCCTCACGATCGCCGTGCGCTTCGCAGCTATGCCTGGCCTGCTGCCGACGACCCCCGTCTTCCGCGCGGTCGAAGACGATCCCGACATCGCGTTCCTCGCCACCCTCTGCGCCTGACGCTCAGGCGGCCTGGCCGTCGCCTGCGTCACCACTGCCGGTGAAGTAGATCAGTTCGATGCGCTCCAGGGTGCTCAACGGATCGAAGAGAGGTACGGCGGCGATCAGCGGGTCCTTGGCCTCCGCAAACGTGTCGTTGACCGCGGGCTGCGGGCGGAACCACTCGGCCGGATCCTCAGCAGCGGCAGCCATGTAGTCCACCCACGCCTGGTTGTGCGCGAGGTAGGCCTCCTGCGCGTCCAGCAGCTGCGTATGCCAGGGCATGATGAGTAGACCCGCAACGAATCCGCCGGCGTCGGCGATCGCTACACCCCCGCGCTGAGCCACGTCGGAGAGATCGGCGCGCAACTGCTCGCGCTCCTCGTCGGTGAGGTTCTCCGTGTCATACGCCGACAGCACCTCGTCGAACTCCGCCTGGGTGGCCTTCATCGCAGCCTCTGACTGCTCGACGGTCGAGACGAGGTTGTCTGCCTCAGCCGAGCGGATGCCCAGCTCCGCAGCGACCGCCACGTTGGCGGCCGTGAGGAGAACCAGCGCGGCGATCCCGACGGTCCACACCACCCAGGTGGGCACCCCTCGCCTGGGGGACTCCTGACCGGTCTCCAATACCTCCTGGCTCACGTGACCATCCTGGGCTACGACTACCTTTGCTCGCATGTCGGCCACCCCGGAGACGGCCGCGCCCGGCGGGTCAGCAGAGCGATCGGACTCGCCGCCCTGGCGCGCGACGTACAACGCCCGGGTCGCGCGACTGCGCGCGCAGTACGACGCGATCCCCGCCGGCGCACCCGTGCGTCTCGCGAAGCGCACTTCCAACCTCTTCCGGCAGCGCGCGGACTCCACGGTCCCCGGTCTCGACGTCGTCGACTTCGACGGCGTCCTCGATGTCGACCCCGTCAGTCGCACCGCTGAGGTGCAGGGGATGACGACGTACGAGCACCTCGTCGAGGCCACACTCCCCCACGGGCTCATGCCGCTGTGCGTGCCGCAGCTGAAGACGATCACGCTCGGCGGTGCCGTCACCGGGCTCGGGATCGAGAGCACGAGCTTCGCCTGGGGCCTGCCGCACGAGTCGGTCATTGAGATGGACGTCCTCACCGGCGACGGCCAGATCCACACGGTGAGCGGACGCGACGACGATCCGCACCGCGACCTCTACTACGGATTCCCCAATTCCTACGGCACGCTCGGCTACGCCCTGCGCCTGAAGATCGAGCTCGAGCCGGTCAAGCCCTTCGTGCGCCTACGCCACATCCCCTTCCTCACCGCACAGGCCATGGCCGAGGCGATGGCGCACATTGTGGAGACCCACGAATGGGCGGGTGAGTCCGTCGATTTTCTCGATGGCACCGTCTTCTCCTCCTCGGAGCAATACCTCACGCTCGGTCGCATGACCGACGACGCTGGCGGGCAGCAGCCGAGCGACTACACCGGCATGGACATCTACTACCGCTCGATCCAGCGCAAGCGCGAGGATCTGCTCACCATTCACGACTACATCTGGCGCTGGGACACCGACTGGTTCTGGTGTTCGCGTGCATTCGGCACGCAGAAGCCGCTCATCCGACGCTTCTGGCCCAAGGGCAAACTGCGCAGTGACGTCTACTGGAAGATCATCAAGTGGGACCGGCGCACGAAGTTCTCCACCAAGGCCGCGCGCATCCGCCGCCGTCCCGCGCGTGAAGAGGTCGTGCAGGACATCGAGGTGCCCATCGATCGCCTCGCGGACTTCCTCGACTTCTTCCACCGCGAGGTCGGCATCGAGCCGATCTGGGTCTGCCCGCTTCGGCAGCGCGACCCGGCCGCACGCTGGCCGCTCTACGAATTCGACCCGCAGGTCACCTATGTCAACGTCGGCTTCTGGTCCACCGTGCCCCTGCCGCCGGGGGTGGACCCCGCCGAGGGCCGGGTCAACCGGCGGATCGAGGCCACGGTCACCGAGCTCGAGGGGCGGAAATCCCTGTATTCCTCGGCGTACTACTCCCCTGAGGAATTTTGGAGCATCTACGGAGGTGGGGACTACCAGCGGCTCAAGGGGGTCTACGATCCCGCATCGCGGCTCCTCGACCTCTACGACAAGGTCGTGCGCCGCCGCTAGGCACACAGCATGACTCTCGGGAGGAAGCATGGACCTCGCCACCGCCTTCGCCACCGTGGTGCCGGCCGAACGCCGAGTCGGCTTCAAGGCATACGACGGCTCGAGCACCGGACTCATCGGCGCCGAGGTGGTCGTGGAGATCACCAGCCCGCGCGGTGTCCATTTCATCGCAGCCTCGCCCAATCAGCTCGGCCTTGCGCGCGCCTACGTCACCGGTGACCTGGAGATCCACGGCGACGTCTACGAAGCGCTCAACCGCCTCTACCCCATGCCCCTGGACCACGTGTCCGTCGTGGACCGCGCACGCCTGGTCAAGCGATTCGCTCGCGAGGCACTCGTGCGCCCCGAGCCTCCGGCGCAGGAGCGGGCCCTCGGAGGCCGCCGTCACTCCAAGCGGCGCGACGCCGAGGCGATCCATCACCACTACGACGTGAGCAACACCTTCTATTCGATGGTGCTCGGCCCGTCGATGGCCTACACCTGCGCCGTCTTCCCCAACGCCGAGGCGTCGCTCGAGCTCGCGCAGGAGGAGAAGTTCGACCTCGTGTGCCGCAAGCTCAACCTCCAGCCCGGCATGCGCCTACTCGATGTCGGCTGCGGCTGGGGCGGCATGGTGCTGCATGCCGTCAAGAACTACGGCGTATCCGCCATCGGCGTGACCCTGTCTCAGCAGCAGGCGGAGTGGGGCCAGCAGGCCATCGAGGATGCCGGCCTGGAGAACCAGGCCAAGATCCGCTTCAGCGACTACCGCGATGTCAAGGAGACCGGCTTCGACGCGATCTCCTCGATCGGGCTCACCGAGCACATCGGCCGAGCCAACTACCCCTCCTACTTCTCCCTCCTCTACGGAAAGCTCAGGCCAGAGGGGAGACTGCTCAACCACTGCATCACCCGGCCGGACGGCAAGTGGCCCGCGCTCTATAAGCGCAGCTTCATCAACCGATACGTCTTCCCCGACGGCGAGCTCACCCCTCCCGGACCGATCATCACCGACATGAACGAGGCCGGATTCGAGATCCGCCACGAGGAGAACCTCCGCGAGCATTACGCCCTGACACTCAAGCACTGGTGCGAGAACCTCGAGCGCAATTGGGACGCCTGCGTGGCCGAGGCCGGCCTGCCCACGGCGCGCGTCTGGCGCCTCTACATGGCCGCCTCGCGCCTCGGCTTCGACATCAACACGATCCAGCTGCACCAGGTCCTCGGCGTCAAGGTCGGTGAGCGCGGCAAGTCCGGCATCCCGCTGCGAGTTTCGGGTGAGACCTGGTCCCTCGCCGCCCCCGAAGGCTGATACGGTCCGGCTCCCGGAGCGTCCGGCATCAAGGCAGGAGTCGACATGAGCGCAATGCAGGATCCGAACGCCGACGGCGAGACCCTCTACCGCGAATTCGTCGCCGCTGTTGCCGCTAAGGACTGGGCCGCCGTTGACGCGATCCTGGCCGCGGACTTCCAGTCGGCGCACACCGACGGCCCGCGCGACAAGGCCGCCGAGACCGAGATGCTCAAGGCACTGGACCTGGGCACCTACTCGCTCACCGACTTCACTACGACCCGCGGCGGGGACACCCTCGTGGCCACGCATTGGCTGTCGGTCGAGGAGACCATCGACGGCTCACGCCTGTCCACCAAGCCCGCGCCGCGCCTGACCGTGTGGCGCAACGGCGCTTCCGGCTGGCAGATCATCGCGATCGCCAACCTCAACCCCGCCTGACGCGTCAGTAGAGCGCGGGGCCGGCGAGGTTCATTCCGCCGTCGGCCACCAGGGTGATGCCGGTGATGTAGTCGCCCGCGGGACTCATCCAGAAGCCGATCACCGCAGCGACGTCGTCCACGGACTGCAGGCGCTTGGCGGGAATCACCTGGGCGACCTGCTCGGGATCGAGGCCGTAGCGCTCCCAGGCCTCGGTGTGCACGATTCCGGGTGCGACGGCGATGGTGCGCACACCGCGCGAGCTCCACTCCTGGGCCCAGGTCGCCGTGAGGCTTTCGACACCCGCGCGGGCCGCTGACGAGTGCGACATGCCGACGATGCCGCGGTGCGGGGTCAACGTCATGGTGACGCTGGCGATCTTGCCGTAGCCCGCGGGCAGCATCGAGCGCTTGGCTACCTGGGTAGAGACATACCAGGTGGCGTCCAGATTGAGTCGCTCCACCGCGCGGAAGCCGTTGTAGGAGATGTCCTCCGCGCGCGAGACAAACTGCCCTCCGGCGTTGTTGACCAGCAGGTCGATGCGCTCCATGTCGCCGAGCACGGCGTCGATCAGGGCATCGACATTCTCAGGCTCGCGGATGTCACAGGGGTACGCCGATGCCGAACCACCGGCCGCCTCGATCGCGGCGACAGCCTCGGCCAGCGGCTCCTCGCGACGACCGGTGACCGCCACGCGAGCACCGAGCCGCGCGAGCAGCTCCGCGGTCGCGCGACCGATGCCGGTGCCACCGCCCGTGACGAGCGCCGTACGACCAACAAGTGAACCGGGGGCGAGGGAGTCGAGTGCGTCGGGTCTGCGCGGGGGAGCCATGTCGGCCAGCCTAGTGAGGGCAAGTCACGCCAGGGCGGGGAAACCCCATCAGCACGAGTGCGCACTTACGGAGGGATTTCGGGGCCAGGAGGCGTCCGCTACTGCGCAGTCGGCACGGGGGGTATCAGGCGAGGGCGAGGAAGAGCTTCTCGAGTTGCTCCGCGCTCATCGGCGGCGTCTCGCCACGACCCTCGGCCGCGGCGCACTGCTGCAGGCCGTTGGCCACGACCTTGAAGCCGGCCCGGTCGAGAGCGCGTGACACCGCAGCGAGCTGGGTCACGACCTCACCGCAGTCACGGCCGTCCTCGATCATGGAGATGATGCCCGCGACCTGGCCCTGCACGCGCTTGAGGCGGGTGACCACCTCGCGCCGGCAGACGTCGTCCATCGTGATGGGGGCCATGTGCTCACCTGCACCTTCGGGTGGGGACCGGCAGATGAGCGGAGCCGCCCCTGTCGGTTACGGCCACCCGGCGGGAGGCACTCTCCCAAGGATACCCCTGGGGGTAGCGGATTAGCCGATTGGCTCGACGGAGACCTGGCTTGCGATCTCACCCGGCAGCTCGACGTACTCCCCTGCCGACCCGACGAGCACTCCGGTGGCTGCGCGCTGCACGCGCACGGCCCCACCGGGCACGACTCCCGCACGCTGAAGCAGGGCGACCACCTCCGGGTCGACCTGGGCGCTCTCACCGATACGTCGCACGGTGACACGCACCGTGTCGTCGCCCGCGGCGCGATCGAGGCTCACCCAGTGCTCGCCGCGCACCGCTGACGGCTTGGTGCCGGGCACCAGCTCCTCCAGTCCCGGAATGGGATTGCCAAACGGCGACTCGGTCGGGTTGTCGAGTATCTGCAAGATGCGTCGCTCCACGGTGTCAGACATCACGTGCTCCCAGCGGCACGCCTCCGTGTGGACGTCTTCGATCGGCAGGCCGATGACATCGATGAGCAGGCACTCAGCGATGCGGTGCTTGCGCATCACGCGCGTGGCGTATTCGCGACCCCGGGGCGTCAGCTCGAGGTGGCGATCACCCTCGACGGTCAGCAGGCCGTCACGCTCCATGCGCGCAACCGTCTGAGAGACCGTGGGCCCGCTCTGGCCGAGACGCTCCGCGATGCGAGCGCGCAGGGGCACGATGCCCTCCTCCTCGAGCTCGAAGACCGTCCGGAGGTACATCTCCGTGGTGTCGATGAGGTCGCTCACGTCCAGCATTCAACCCCATGCACCGCGATCTGGCCCGGCGCGGCGGCGCAGCCGCCGCTGTCGGGCTGCCCGGCGCGGCGGCGCAGCCGCCCGCTGTCGGGCTGCCCCGCGTGCCCCAGGGTCGAGCAGCCCCTAGCCTGCGAGGATGCCCGCCGTTGCTTGGTTCCGTCGCGACCTACGTCTGGGCGACAACCCCGCGCTCAGTGCCGCGGCTGCCATCGACGGACAGGTCGTGCCGCTCTTCGTCGTCGACCCCGCCGTGTGGGAGCCCGCAAGCGACGTGCGCCGCGCCTACCTCGTCGACTCCCTGCGCGCACTCGACGCCGACCTCGGCGACCAACTGCTCTTGCAGCACGGCGATCCTGTCGAGCATGTGGTCGCGGTTGCCCGGGCAGCGGGTGCGAGCGAGGTGCACATCGCTGCGGACTACGGCCCCTATGGCGTGCAGCGTGACGAGCGCGTGCGCGCCGCCCTGGCCGAGCAGGGCATCGACCTCGTGGTCACGGGGTCGCCGTACGCCGTCGCTCCGGGCCGGGTAACCAAGGACGACGGCACGGCGTACCGCGTCTACACGCCGTTCTATCGCGCCTGGATGCGCCACGGGTGGCGTGCGCCTGCTGCTGACGTGGAGGCGGAGTACGTCATGCCGCTCGAGTGCCACGGCTACCCCGAGCGCCCGGACCTGCCCTTCGCGCTTCCGGCGGCGGGAGAGGCTGCAGCCCTGGAGAGATGGGCTGCCTTCCGCGCTGCGGGCCTTGCGGCGTATGACGACACGCGCAACTTCCCCGCGCTCGACGGCACGTCGTCGATGGGCCATCACCTGAAGTGGGGTGAGATCCATCCGCGCACGATGCTCGCGGACCTCGGCGACTCTGCGGGCGAGGAGACATTCCGTAAGGAGATCGCGTGGCGGGAGTTCTACGCCGACGTCATGCATCAACGACCCGAGAGCGCACGCGCGTCGCTGGATGTGCGGTTCGACGATGACTTCGCGTGGGACTCCGGTGAGCAGGCCGATGCGCTCTTCGAGGCCTGGGCTGCCGGTCGCACCGGCTACCCGTTCGTCGATGCCGGGATGCGGCAGCTCCTCGCCGAGGGCTGGATGCACAACCGCGTGCGCATGGTGGTGGCGAGTTTCCTGGTCAAGGATCTGCATCTGCCCTGGCAGCGCGGCTCCGCGCACTTCATGCGTTGGCTGCGCGATGGCGATCTGGCGAGTAACTCCCACGGCTGGCAGTGGACGGCCGGCTGCGGCACCGATGCGTCGCCGTACCACCGTGTCTTCAATCCCGTGGGGCAGGGAGAGAGATTCGACCCGGATGGTGACTACGTCCGTCGCTACGTGCCGGAGTTGGCGCACCTGCCCGGCAAGACCGCGCACACCCCCTGGGACACCCTCGGCGGCTACGACCTCGGCTATCCCGAGCGGATCGTCGACCATGCTGCCGAGCGCCTCGAGGCCCTGGACCGATTCGCCCAGATGAAGGGCAGCCCGAAGACCTGAGACACTCGGGTCCATGTCAGCGGTCGCGGTGCTGTCCCTCAAGGGGGGCGTGGGCAAGAGCACAACCGTGCTCGGCCTGGCTGGCGCCGCGTGGGTTCGGGGTATCCGGGTGCTCGTCATCGATCTGGATCCGCAGGCCAACGCGACCGTGGCGCTCGATCCGCCACCCTTCTCCTTCACCATCGGAGACGTCCTGGCCGATGGTCGCCCGGGCATCGCCCGTGAGGCCATCGTGAGCACCGGATGGGGGCCGCAGGTCGATCTGCTTCCTAGTGAGGAGGCGGTGGCCCACCGCAATCGCCCGGAGGGCCAGGACTCGGCCACGCGCCTGCGCGTGAGCCTGGCGGGCGTGACTGACGGCTACGACCTCATCCTCATCGATTGCCCGCCGTCGCTGGATGAGCTCACTCGCAATGGCCTGGCCGCGGCGGAGAGTGCACTCGTCGTCACCGAGCCGGGCTTCTTCGCCTTGCAGGGAGCGACACGCGCACTGCTCGCGGTCGAGGCTGCGCGCACGTCGGTCAACCTGCGCCTGCAGCCCGCGGGCGTGCTCGTCAATCGCGTGCGCAGCAATCTCTCGGAGCATCGCTACCGCATCGAAGAGTTGAGGCAGGTCTACGGCGACCTCGTGCTCGACCCAGTCATCCCCGAGCGCTCCGCCGTGCAGCAGGCCCAGGGAGCAGGCGTTCCCGTGCAGGCCTGGCGCTCCCCCGGTGCTGCCGAAGTGAGTGACGCCTTCGACGACATCCTCGACCGCTTGCTCGCCTGACCGACGTACTGTTGGCCCACACCCTTCCGGAGGACCCATGGCACCGCAGACGCCTCGACCCGCGCTGAGCCGCGCCCCCGATGCTGAACTCCACCCCGTGAGTGGGCGTCCCCTGCCAGCGCCGATCCCCGGCGGCGTGAAGGAGGGCAAGGAGAAGTCGAAGTCCAAGAGCCTCAAGGCCGGCAAGGGCGCTACAGCGGCCGATGCCATCACCGGGCCCGCCAAGGACAAGTACGTCGATCTCGGCGCTCGCGTGCCGAAGTCGGTGCGCAAGCGGCTGCGGGCCGAGGCCAAGGCACAGGAGCTCGCGCCCGACGAACTGCTCTCCCGCATCCTCGACACTTACCTGCCGTAGGCCGGGCGCATCGCCTCGCCTGCCGTAGGCCAGGCTCCTCCCCTCGGCTCCCGTAGGCCGGGCGCATCGCCAAAACGACGCTTGGTGGCACTTGAGGGCCCGCATAACTGTCACGAAGCGTCGTTTTCGGATGCGAGTGGGTGGCTAAGGCACGGGGTGCTCGGCGTCGTATCTGAGGAATGCCGGGACCGCCGCCACAAGCGCGCCGGTGAAGACGAGGCAGAGCAGTCCTCCCGAGACAGCCGACACGGTCTCGCCGAAGACCCCGGCCACAGCACCGGCCTCGACATCGCCGAGGCGCGGCCCGCCCACGACGACAACGGTGAAGATGCCCTGCAGCCGCCCGCGATAGTCGTCGGGTGTCGCTGCCTGCAGGATCGTCGAGCGGAAGATCGCGCTCACCGCGTCCGCTCCGCCCGCGATGGCCAGCAGGGCGAGCGCCACGGGGAGGGACCGGACGAGGCCGAAGATTGCGATGGCCCCACCCCAGATGCAGATGGAGATGACGACAGCGAGCCCCTGACGACGGACCTTGCCAAGCGGTCCGGAGAGGACGGTGGCGACGATGGATCCCACAGCGGGCGCAGCGGACAGCAGGCCGACGATGAGGGCGACGTCGGCGAGTGAGCCGCCGTACCAAGCCGTGGCGATGGCGGGGAAGAGGGCGCGCGGCATGCCGAAGACCATCGCGACGATGTCGAGGTAGAAGGACATCTGCAGATTGCGCTTGCCTTTGAGAAAGCGGATCCCCTCGAGCACGCTGCGCCAGCCGCGCGCGGCATCGGGCGCCACGCCCTCGGGCGGGAGAGAGGGCAAGCGCCACATCGCCCATACAGCGATGCCGAAGACGACGAGATCGAGGAGGTAGACCGTCGACACCGTGCCTGTGCCGGCGATGAGGAAGCCCGCGATCACCGGTCCGATCGTGAAGGCAAGCCCCCAGGTCAACGTGTTGAGCGCATTGGCCGCGGGCAGCAGGTGCAGGGGCACGAGGCGCGGCACGATGGCCTGGCGCGCCGGATTGGCGACGGCGAAGAAGCCCGACTGCACCGCGATGATCGCGTAAAGCAGCGCGACCGAGTCTGCTCCAGCGAGGGACTGCAGGACGAAGGCCAGCGTGCTGGCCCACAGCCCCACCGTCGCGATAAGCGCCACCTTCCGGCGATCAAAGCGGTCGATCAGGGCACCGCCGTAGAGACCGAGCACGACGAGTGGCACGAGTTGGAAGAGGCCGGTGAGACCGACCGCCCAGGAGGATCCCGTGAGGTCGTAGACCTCGAGCGCGACGGCGACCGACGTCATCTGCTGGCCGGCCGTGCCCACGCTGTGGCCGATCCACAGGCGCCGGAAGGGGGCGCTTTCGCGCAGGGGGGTGAGGTCGACGAAGAGTCGGGCCATCTCAGGGCGAGAGTCGCTCGACGACCCACGCTCCCGGGTCGTCGAGTCCGCCTTCGCGCACGCGGCGATAGCGGAGCCGATCATGCAGGCGCGACTCCCGTCCCTGCCAGAACTCCACGGACTCGGGTACGACGATCCACCCACCCCAGAAGTCAGGCAGCGGCACGTCATTGGGGAATCGCTCGAGCAGTTGTGCGTGACGATCGTCGAGCACCGCGCGATCGTCGATGATCTCGGACTGCCGGCTCGCCCACGCACCAAGGCGCGATCCATGCGGACGCGAGGCGAAGTAGTCGGCGGCCTCATCGCGCGACACCTCGACGGTCGCGCCGACGACAACGACCTGCCGATGCAGGGGCAGCCACGGGAAGACGCATGCCGCTCGTCGTGTGGCCTCGAGTTCACGTCCCTTGCGCGAGGCGAGGTTGGTGTAGAAGGCGAAGCCGCGCGCGTCGGCCTCCTTCAGAAGCACGGTGCGCGCACTCGGCACCCCCTCGGCCGACACAGTAGAGAGCACCATGGCGTTGGGCTCCACGATCCCTTCCGCGACCGCGTCTGCCAACCACTGCCGGAATTGCGCCAAGGGATTCGGGGCGAGGTCCGCCTCGACCAGGGTGCCCCGGTCGTAGGACAGGCGCATCGCCCTGAGGTCGTGCTCATCCGTCACAGGCCGATCCCATCACGACTCGGTCCGGTCGGCACCGCCGACTCGAGCGGAGGAGACTGCCCGATCGGGAATGCTCCCTCCGCCGCCCCGCAAACCGGTGCGGCGGCCGTGGGGTTGAATAGGTCCATGAGCGATTTCGTGCCCGGCCTCGAGGGTGTCGTCGCATTCGAGACCCAGATCGCCGAGCCCGACCGTGATGGCGGTTCACTGCGCTACCGCGGCATCGACATCGAGGACCTCGTGGGGCGGGTGTCGTACGGCAACGTCTGGGGCCTGCTCGTCGACAACGAGTTCAACCCGGGCCTCCCGCCCGCTGAGCCATACCCGATTCCCGTCCACTCCGGCGATGTGCGCGTCGACGTGCAGTCGGCCATTGCGATGCTCGCGCCCGGGTGGGGCCTCCAGCCGCTACTCGACATCGACGACGACACGGCACGCGAGAACCTCGCCCACGTCTCCGTCATGGCCATGTCTTTCGTGGCGCAGGCCGCCCGCGGCCTCGGCGTCCCCATGGTCCCCCAGACCCGAATCGATGGCGCGAGCACGATCGTGGAGCGCTTCATGACACGCTGGCGTGGGGAGCCGGATCCCCGCCACGTCCAGGCCGTCGACGCCTACTTCGTGTCTGCCGCCGAGCACGGCATGAACGCCTCGACATTCACGGCTCGCGTGATCGCATCGACCGGTGCGGACGTCGCAGCCGCCATCTCGGGAGCCATCGGCGCCATGAGCGGTCCGCTGCACGGTGGTGCGCCCTCACGCGTGCTCGGCATGATCCAGGAAATCGAGCGCACCGGCGACGCCGAGGGCTACGTCCGCGGCGTACTCGATCGCGGCCAGCGCCTCATGGGCTTCGGTCACCGCGTCTATCGTGCCGAAGATCCCCGCGCCCGAGTGCTCCGGCGTACGGCGCAGGAGCTCAATGCACCGCGCTACGAGGTCGCACTCGCGCTCGAGACTGCCGCACTCAACGAACTTCGTTCCCGTCGACCCGATCGCATCCTCGAGACGAACGTCGAGTTCTGGGCGGCGATCATGCTCGACTACGCCGAGGTGCCCCCTCAGATGTTCACCTCGATGTTCACCTGCGCTCGACTCGCTGGCTGGAGCGCTCACGTCCTCGAGCAGAAGCGCACCGGGCGACTCGTGCGCCCGTCGGCGAGGTACGTCGGTCCCGGGCCGCGCATCCCCGAGGCAGTCCCCGGCTGGGATGCGCAGATGGTTGCTCCATCGGGATACACCCCATCGACGCGCGAATCCCGGCCGACCTCGGTCCGACGCTGAGATCTGAACTGCGTAGCCTTGCCCGGTGACCGACGACATCACCATCCCCGCTGATCTTCTGCCCATTGACGGCCGCTTCGGCGCTGGCCCTTCGAAGGTGCGCCGGGAGCAGGTGAGCGGCCTACTCGATGTCGCCGGCACCTACCTCGGCACCTCGCATCGGCAGAAGACCGTCAAGTCTCAGGTGGGTCGGCTCCGCGCGGGCCTCTCGGACCTGTTTTCCCTGCCCGACGGCTATGAGGTGATCCTCGGCAACGGTGGGTCGACCGCCTTCTGGGATATCGCAACCTTCGGCCTCATCCGCGACCGGGCCCAGTTCCTCTCCTTCGGTGAGTTCGGTGCGAAGTTCGCGACGGCCGCCAAGGACGCGCCACATCTTGGCGACCCCACCATCATCAAGGCCGATCCCGGCGACGCGCCTGCCTTCGCGGCCGAGGCGGGGATCGATGCCTACTGCACCCCACACAATGAGACATCCACAGGCGTGGCGATCGCCCCCGTGCGCGTGCCGGGAGCCGACCCCGGGGCGCTGGTGCTTACCGACGCCACGTCGGGGGCCGGCGGCCTGCCACTGGACGCCGCCCAGACCGACGTTTACTACTTCGCCCCGCAAAAGAGCTTCGGATCCGACGGCGGACTGTGGTTCGCGCTCATGTCACCGGCGGCCCTGGCTCGGGTGGAGGAGATCTCCGCCAGCGGCCGCTGGACCCCGGCCTTCCTCGACCTGTCGATCGCCGTTGACAACTCCCGGCAGGACCAGACCTACAACACGCCCGCACTCGCCACGATCTACCTCATGGCCGAGCAGGTCGACTGGTTCCTCGGCAACGGCGGCCTCGACTGGTGCACCGCACGCACAGCAGAGTCGTCGGGAATCCTCTACGACTGGGCCGAGGCAAGCCCCGTCGCACAGCCCTTCGTCACCGACCCGGCCAAGCGCTCCGCCGTGGTTGCGACGATCGACTTCGACGACAGCATCGATGCCTCGCGCATCACCAAGGCGCTGCGCGCCAACGGCATTGTCGACACCGAGCCCTACCGCAAGCTGGGCCGTAATCAGATTCGCGTTGCCGTGTTCCCCGCGGTTGAGCCTGATGATGTCCGGCAGTTGACGCGCTCGATCGACTACGTCGTATCCCAGCTCACGTGACCGACGATGGGGTCCTGCACCCCGTCGTGAGGCCCATCAGGGATCGCACGACCCTGCTCGCCTATGCCCAACTGGGACTTCTCGGATGGTTCGTCTACGCCTTCGGCGCATCTCTCACGCTGCTTCGCGACGATGAGGGACTCTCACGAACGGCCGCCTCACTCCTGAGTATCTCGCTTGCCGCTGGCGGCACGCTCGGCAGTTTCCTTGCCGCGTCTATCGTCCGGCGCTGGGGTCGCGGCGCGATGCTCCGGGCCGGAGCGTTGGCTATCGCCACGGGCACCCTGCTCTACATCTGCGATGGCCCGCTGTGGTTGGTGGCCACGGGCCCCTTCATCGGTTCACTGGGAGCCAGTTTCTGTGCCGTCGGCGTCAGCGCCTACCTCGAGGCACGACAGGGTGCCGCGGCAGATGCCTCACTGGCCGAGGCCAACCTCGTGGCTTCCAGCGCGTCACTCATCGGCATCCTTGCGGTCGGCGTCGCGGCGACGACAATTCTGGGCTGGCGTCTAGGCCTACTCCTCCTCGTGTTCGTGGCCATCGCACTCGAGGTGCTCCGCGGACGAACGGTCGATGCGTTCAACGTCGGCACCGACCTGGAGTCGCGTGCGGATGCGCCTCGCCTGCCTACGCTGGTCTGGTGGGCCGTGCTCACGCTGATCCTCCTCACCAGCGTCGAGATCACTCTGCTGCAGTGGGGGCCGGACCTCCTGCGTGAGCGTGGCGGGCTCGAGGCCGGATCCGCGTCGGCGACCATCGCGGCGATCGTCGTCGGCATGATCATCGGGCGGCTCGTAGGCTCGCGACTCGTCGAACGCGTGTCATCGGAGTTGGTGTTCGGTGGATCGATCATCTTCGCTGCAGCGGCCTTCGTCTACACCTGGCTCGTGACCGGAGCAGTGCCACTCATCATCGGATTGGTCCTCATCGGCGTAGGAATCGGCATGCACTTCCCCCTCGGCATCGGCCGTGCCATGCGCGCTTCGGCGGGCCAGCCCGATCGCGCCGCCGGGTGGACGAGCGCCGGCATCGGCATCATGAGCGGTGTCGCACCATT
>JBMOIL010000027.1:0-20185 GCA_049317345.1 Candidatus Nanopelagicales bacterium | reverse complement strand
CCTCGGGACCGACGATGATGTTGTTTTCGTTGGCGTCGTTGTGGATGACCTGGTGTGGCAGCCGCGCGAGCGCCGGCAGGATCTCGGTCTCGAACTCCGCGAACGCTCGGGCGCAGGCCGCGCGCACCGCGGGGTCGGCGACGGCATCGAGCGAGCGCCGCAACTCCAGCGCCTGCAGCATGTGCCAACGGAACGGGCGCTCCAGGACAGCGATCTCGGCGGCCGTGAGTTCGAGTGGGGCGAGCTGCCGGTCCACGCGTGCCACGAGCGCGCCCAGGGCCTCGGCCTGATCGGCACCCGCATCGACCGGCGACCAGGTTTCGCCGTCCATCCACGTGACCAGGCGCATCACCCTGCCATCGGGCAGCGCCATGATCTGCTCGTGCAGCGGCCTGGGCGTCGGCATGCCGCTCAGGGCCAGGTGACGGAGCGCACGATCCTGGAGTTCGAGCCAGTCGCGGTCATCTCCGGCGTAGACCTTGAGCACCATCGCGCCTGCGCCGGAGACGATCCTGAAGTTGAGATCTCGCTCACCCGCGAGCGCATCCACTGAGTAGTCAGGGTCGAGGTGACCGCCGAAGTGCTTCTGAAGTGCGGTCGCGATGACCGGGTCCATAGTCACTGGTCAGGCCCACCGATCATCAGGTCCTGGTTGAGGTCGTCGATCGCACGCATGCGGGCGAGGGAGTCTTCGCCGACGGACTCACCGATGCGGTGGATGAGGAGCTCGAGGACCCCCATAGCGGACACGAAGGAGTCGAAGGGTGAGGGCGAGGTCGTATCGACCGTGATCACCGTCTTGGCGCTGTTGACCAGGGGCGAGAGCCACGGGTCGGTGAAGAGGATGATGCGCGCGCCCATCTGGGCCGCGGCCTCGCCGAACTCGATGGTGTCGCGCTGGTAGCGCCGGAAGTCCAGGGCCACGACCACATCGTTGCGGCCCATATCCAAAATGGCATTGCTGCGGTGGATGGGGATCTCCGAGATCGCGGAAACGCTGGCTCTGAGCATCTGCAGATGCGTGGCGAAGTAGACGGCCAGCGCAGTGGAGAAGCGGCCGCCGATCACGTGGATACGCGCCTTCGGGTCGGTAAGCATGCGCACGGCCTCGTCGAGCACGTCGCCCTTCAGCCGCGCGAAGGATGTCTCGAGTGCGCGCACGAAGATGCCCTCGGCGTATTCAGACTGCCGGAAGTTCGGCGTGCTCCGGCGCTGGTCGTAGATCGCCAGCGGGGAAGCGAGCCGCTCAGCGACCTCGTCACGCAGCGCTGCTTGGAACTGCGGCCACCCGGCGAAACCCAGCTTGGCCACCAGACGCAGGACCGTGGGGGGACTGACCGATGCCTTCGTCGCGAGGGAGGCCACCGAGTCCAGTCCGGACATCGGATAGTCAGTCAGGATCACTCTGGCCACACTGCGCTCGCTGGCGGTGAGGGCACCCATGTGCTCGAGCAGTTGGGCTGAGAGAGGCTGCATTTCTTCTCTCCCCACCGACCGCTCCACGCTCATGGACCCATCCTCCAGACTGCCCAGCGCTTCTGGGCCGCCCGCACAGGATGCCACCGCTGGTGGATTCGTTACAGACAATCCCCAAAAACCGCTTGACAGGAACAAGTGCAACATCAAGGCTGCGCCCATGCCGGACCTGAGCTACGCCGTCACCCTCTTCCCCGGTGCGCCCGCGATCCTGGCCGAGCATCAGCGGGAGATGCCCCAGAAGAACGAGCTGTGCGGGGCATTCTGGGTCACCCTTGCCCTGCGGGCCTTCGACGCGGCCGCGGTCGAGCAGGATGACGTGGGCAGGGCGGCGAGTTCTCTGCTCAGCCTGGTCCAGACCTCGGAGTCCCTACCCCCAGGCGAGGCGGGCCGCGATGACTACGTGCTCGAACTTCCCCGCACCGACGACCCCGAGATCGATTCGGGCACGGCCTCAGAGGGGCTCATGGTCGCGACCGCCGACCTCTCGGACGGCCGTTTCGTGGCAGTGCCGATCAGCGGAGAGTGGACCGCCGAGCGCATCAGTGCCCTGGCCGCGGGATTGAACCAACTCGGCCCGGACATCCTCGTCATCGCCAATAGCGCGACGCGGGCGCTGTGGAACTCGCACGCCGGCCCCCTTGCCCTCCTCGACTACCTGCAGCAGGGGACGGCGGCCGTCCCGCCCTCCGAGTGGGATGTGGGCCACTTCATCGGCTTCCTCGGCTGGATCGAAGGCCCGGGCGGCAGCGTCGCCATCTGCGCGGATACCTACCCCAGCCTCGGCCAGTCCGGCGTGCACTACCAGCCGTTCGACGCCCTTGCTGCGTCGCTGCGCCGGGACCATTCGGAGTTCTTCGGAGGGATGCTCGTCTTCGTCCCCGCGTCCTCTGCGGAGGGCGTCGCGGCCCTCGTCGCCGACGTTGGCCTGCAGGCCGCGCTCTGGGACAACGGCACCCCATACCGCCCGCAGGGACTGTCTGCGCGATGACAGCCATCAGTGCGCTCGACCTGACCGCGGTGAGGGCGGAGTTCCCCGCCCTGCTCCGCGCGACGCGCGCCGGACTGCCCGTTGTCTACGCCGACGCTCCGGGGGGCACTCAGGTGCCGCAGTCGGTCATCACCGCGATGACGGACTACCTGATCGACCACAACTCCAACATCGAGGGCGAGTTCGCGGCAACCCGGGAGACCGACGACATCATCTCCGCCGCTCGTGATGAGGCGGCGATCTTCGTGGGAGGCGATCGGGAGGGTATCGCCTTCGGGCAGAACATGACGACCCTCAACTTCAGCCTGTCACGGGCCGTCGGCCGGAGCCTGGCACCCGGCGACGAGATCGTGGTGACGCGACTGGACCACGACGCCAACGTCTCGCCCTGGTTGCTCCTCGCCCAGGACCTGGGACTCACCGTCCGCACCGTGACCCTGACCGCGGAACTCGACATCGACCCTGCATCCCTCCAGAACATGCTCAATGACCGGACCCGCGTCGTGGCGTACACCCTGTCGTCGAACGCCGTGGGCACGCTCACCCCCGGCACCGAGATCGCTCGCCTTGCCCACTCCGCCGGGGCGCTGGCGTGGGCCGACGCCGTTGCCTACGCCCCGCACCGCCGCGTGGATGTGGAGGCCCTCGACTGCGACGTCCTGCTGTGCTCGCCCTACAAGTTCTACGGCCCCCACATGGGCATTGCCTGGGTGCGGCCGGAACTCAGCGCACGGCTGCAGCCGGACCGTGTACGCCCCGCCGGGACGACTCCGCTCGGCCACCGATTCGAGACCGGCACGCTCTCCCATGAGGCCATCGCCGGGACGCGCGCGGCGATCTCCTACCTCAGTAGCCTTGGTGGCACGACGGTGTCGTCGGATGCCCTGGATCGTGCGTATGACGGGATCGTCGCTCACGAGCGCTCTCTCACCGACCGTTTCCTCAACGGCGTCCGGCACATCGATGCCATCACCGTCCACGGACGACCCACCGGGGATGGCCGAGTGTGCACGTTCGGCATGAGCATCACCGGTGTCGACCCGGCTGATGCCGCTCGGGCCCTCGACAACGCCGGCATCTTCTCCTGGAACGGCAACTTCTACGCACAGGGCGTCATGGAGCATCTGGGCCTCCCCCTCGATGACGGGATCCTGCGCCTGGGCTTCGCGCACTACGCCACGGCCGACGAGATCGACAGGTGCATCGATGCCCTTGCGGCCGTTGCCGGGGGGGCTCCATGATCGCCACCCGCCGCGGTCGAACCCTGGTCTCCATCGGCATCTGGGTCGTGGTCCTGCTGGTCGTCACCCTGATCGGCAGCGCCCTCCCCACCGCACCCCAGCTCCTCGTCACGACCTCCCTGGTCCTGCTCACGGGCGTGATGGCCCTTCAGATCTTCAGCGGAAACAGCGGCATTCTCAGCTTCGGTCACGTCGGCTTCGTCGGGATCGCCGCCTACACGACAGGTATCCTGGCCATGCCCGCCGCGGTCAAGTCGACGTCCCTGCCCCTCCTGCCGGAGGCGTTGAAGCAGGTCCAGCTCCCGATCCCCGCGGCCATGCTCGGCGGGATCCTCGCCGCCACGGTCATCGGAGTGATCTCGGGAGTAGTGGTCGCCCGGCTTGGCGATGCGGCCTCGATCGCCACGCTGGCCGTCCTCATCATCCTGCACGGCATCATGGTCGGTGCCGAGCCGTTCACCCGCGGGAGCCAGACCTTCTACGGCGTGCCCCGCTACACGAGTATCTTCATCGCCGGTTTAATCGCGATACTCGCGGTGATCGTCGCGCGTGTCTTCCGCGACTCGCGCGTCGGCTTGCACCTACGGGCCTCTCGCGATGATGCCCTTGCGGCATCGAGCTCCGGCGTACGCGTCCAGTACGCGCGACTGATCGGCTGGATCGTTTCCTCCGCTGTCGCAGGCGCCATGGGTGCCGCCTACGCCGGCCTGATCGGGGCATTCTCTCCCAAGGACTTCTACTTCACCCTCACGCTGACCCTGCTCACGATGCTCATCGTCGGCGGCTCGGGTTCCGTGGCCGGAGGCATCGTCGGTGCCTTCGTGGTCACGCTCGTCGTCGAGGCGCTTCGCCGGGTCGGCGATGCCAATGAGCTCTTCGGCCTTACCAACGCCGGACTGGCGATCATCATCCTGCTCACCCTGTACCTACGTCCGCAGGGCATCCTGGGCTTTCGTGAGCCGGAGGAGACACTCGCCTACCGCAGTGCCCCTCACCCGCCGCCGGAGGATGAAGCGAACGTGCTCCCGGCTCGCAATAAGGATCCCGGTCAGACGGTTCTCAGTGCCGACGACGTGGTCAAGAGATTCTCCGGCCTTGTCGCACTCAACCACGTCTCCGTGCAGGTCCAGGCTCAGCGCATCGCCGGTCTGATCGGGCCCAACGGATCGGGCAAGTCGACCTTTGTCAATTGCGTCACAGGAATCACCAAGCCGGACGAGGCACTCATCGTGCTCGCCGGTAGGGCTATCACGGGCGAGCCCGTGTGGCGACGTGCCCGCCAGGGGCTGGGGCGCACGTTCCAGACCATGCGACTGTTCAAGGAGATGACGGTCCTCGACAACGTCACCGTCGCGTGCATTTCGTCCGGGATGTCCCCGCATCGCGCTGACGAACGCAGTTTGCGCATCCTGGCCGTGCTCGGCGTCGCTGAATACGGCAATCGGCTGGCCGGCGAGCTTCCTTACGGTGACCAGCGACGTGTCGAGATCAGTCGCGCGCTCGCTCTCAACCCCCGCGTCCTCCTCCTCGACGAACCAGCAGCAGGAATGAATCCCGTCGAGTCCCGCGAACTGCTCGGGCAGCTCCAGGAGATTCTGGCAGCGACCGGAGTGGGCATGCTGCTCATCGATCACGACGTAGCACTCATCCGTTCCGCGTGCGACAGCCTCACCGTCTTGGACTACGGGGCAGTTCTCGCACACGGCAATCCGCAGGAGGTCCTCGACCAGCCTGAGGTTGCCGCCGCCTATCTCGGCGGACGGGGTACCACCCCGACCGTCGTGCAAGAGACCGGTGCCACCGGCACAGAAAAGGAGAATCAATGAATCGCTCAACTCACCGACGGGTGACCGGAGCCCTCGTCGCCGTGGCAGCAGGTGCACTCTTGCTGACGGCGTGCGGAGGCTCATCCTCATCCTCGTCGTCATCAGAGGCTCCGGCCCCTGATGCTTCCGCCTCGCAGGGATCCGGCGAGGCGTGCACCGTCAAGGTCGGTATCGCCACCGGTCAGACCGGAGGCCTGGCCTACGTCGATGTTCCCAATCTCGAGGGCTTCGACATCTGGGTCGAGGAGGTCAACGCGGGTGGCGGAATCGCCGGCAAGTTCCCCGTCGAGACCATCGTCAAGGACACGCGATCGGACGCCGCGCAGTCGGCGACCGTCGCTGCCGAGCTCCTTGGTGAGGGCATCAGCTTCCTCATTACGCCCGGCGATGCCGATCCGTCGATTGCGGCTGGTCAGCTCGCGCAGGAGGCGCAGGTGCCGGCGATGTCCTGGTTCGGGTCATCCCCCGTGCTGCCCCAGGCCGTCGGCGACTTCATGTTCTCGAATGCCTTTGGCGACAACGCGCAGGCCCGTGTGCTCGCCGACTACGCCACCGCGCAGGGCTACACCACGGCCTACACGCTCGGATCTCCCGACAGCGCCTACACCTCGAATCTCCCGCGCTACTTCAAGGAAGCGTTCGAGTCCAATGGCGGCACGGTCGTGGGCGAGGGCACGTTCACCATGGGACAGCCCAACTTCAACGTCATCGCGGACGAGATCAAGGCCCTCAACCCCCAGCCAGATGTCATCATGACGCCCGCGTACGAGCCGGACTTCCCGGCCTTCATCAAGGCCATCCGCGGTGCGGGAATCACGGCACCGGTGCTCGGCACCGATGGCATCGACTCCCCCACCACTCTCGCGCTCGGCGAGACGGCCGAGGGCGTCGTCTACACTACGGCGGGCATCCTCGCCAACGAGGGCGCGATGGGCGAGTACTTCACCAAGTACAAGACGAAGTACGGCAAGGATCCCGAGACCATCTACGCCATCACGGGCTACGAACTCGGCAAGATCCTCGAGGCCGCGGTGACCAACGCGCAGAGCTGCGACCCGGTTGCCATCAAGGACGCCATCACCAACCTCGAGGGCGTTCAGGGCATCACAGGCCCGATCGGATTCAAGGGCGGGGATCGCATGGCGATCCGCGGCATCACCCTTGTCCAGGTCACCGGTGGTGAGCGCTCGCTCGTCGAGGTCGTCACTGTGGATCCGACGACCGTGCCGGCAGCCTAGGCAACAGGGAAAGCAGGAATCGATGAACGCACTGCTGGACGTCGCAGGGCTCTCCGTCAGCTACGGAGGCGTGCGAGCCGTGCGCGACAGCAGCCTTCGGGTCGAGGAGGGCGAAGCCGTCGCCCTCCTCGGCCCGAACGGAGCCGGCAAGTCCTCGACTCTCCGAGCGATCGTCGGCCTGGTGAAGTCAACCGGTCAGGTCACCTTCCGTGGCACGTCGATCTCAGGCGTCGCATGCGAACGCATCGTCGCCCAGGGACTGACGCTCGTGCCCGAGGGCCGTCGTCTCTTCCCACAGTTGACCATTCACGAGAACCTCATGCTGGCGGCTCGACATCGCAAAGCCGCCCAGCCGACATACGACAAGCTCCTGGAGCGGCTGCCGATCCTCGCTGAACGCCGGAACCAACCGGCCGGCACCCTGTCGGGTGGGGAGCAGCAGCAGGTCGCCATCGCGCGAGCGCTCATGTCTCAACCCGATCTGCTGCTCATCGACGAACCGTCCCTCGGCCTTGCGCCGACGCTCGTGGATCGGGTCTACCAGATTCTCAATGAGCTCAAGGCCGACGGATTGAGCATGCTCATCGTCGAGCAGGAGGTCATTCGCGTCCTCAACTTCGCCGACCGGGCTTACGCCATGGCGAACGGCACGATCGTCATGTCGGGGTCGGCAGCCGAACTCCGCGACTCCGAAGACGTGAAGCACTTCTACCTAGGGGCCGGTGAGTAGCCGTGGACGCGATTCTGACCTATGTCGTCAACGTCGTCAGCCTCGGCGGGACGTATGCGCTCCTTGCACTTGGACTCGCCGTTGTCTTCAGCGTCCTCCGTCTGATCAACTTCGCCCACGGCGAACTCATGACCCTTGCGGGCTATGCGCTGCTCGCGGGCATCCTGCTGGGCGTCCCTTTCTGGGCAGCGGTCCTCGCCGCCGTCGTCGTCGGAGGAGTCGCCGCCGTCATCATGGAGGCGACCGCGTTCAGGCCGGTGCGCAACGCCAATCCGGCGACGCTACTCATGACCAGTTTCGCGGTAGCCATGCTGCTGCAGGTCATCTTCCAGAACTTCATCTCGGCGCGTGGCCAGGCTGTACCCGTTCCATCCTTCTTCACCGGCTCAATCGCGATCGGCAATGCGCAGCTCTCGATCATTCAGGCGATCTCCATCGTGGTTTCGCTTCTCAGCCTCATCGCCCTGAAGGCCTTCTTTGACCGTAGCCGTTCAGGGTGGGCGATCCGCGCCGCCGCCGATGACTTCGAGACCGTCCGCCTCATGGGCTTCCGGGCTTCACGGCTCATCGCAATCGCCTTCCTCATTTCCGGATTGCTGGCAGGAATTGCTGGCGTGCTCTGGGTGATGCAGCGAGGTTCCGTCGATCCCCTCATGGGCCTCAAACCCGTTCTTGCTGCCTTCGTCGTCGTGGTTATCGGCGGTCTGGGGTCACTCTCGGGTGCGGTGCTTGGCGGATATCTGCTTGCAGCTATCGAGATTGCACTGCAGACGTGGCTGCCCGAAGGCCTAGCCCCTTATCGCGATGCCCTCACGTTCGTGCTCGTCATTGTTGTACTGTCCCTTTTCCCCAATGGTCTTTTCGGCAAACGCGTCGCCGAGAAGGTCTGATCACGCACGGAGAACACCCGCGATGTGCCGTCTACTTGCCTGGCGAAGCCCTCATCCGGTATGCCCCGAGGAACTCCTCGGGAGCGACCGGGACTCACTGGTCGATCTCAGCCGCATCCACTGCGACGGCTGGGGTATCGCGACTGCCGGGTCCGACGGCTCGCTGCTGGTCGAGCGAGGCCCCGAGCCGGCTCACCTTTCACCGGTGTTCACCGACGCTCTTGCCTCTCGCCAAACACAGGCAGGAGTCATTCACCTGCGATGGGCGACGGAGGGCCACGCCGTCAATCTCGGCAACACACACCCGTTCGAGTCCCCCAGTGACATCGGGCCCATCGCCTTCGTCCACAACGGCATGCTTCCTGGATCGGCTAACCTCGTGGGCGACATCGATGCCGACCTCGTGCGCACGTTCCGCGGCGATACAGACAGTGAGAGGTACTTCGGACTATTCATGACCGAGCTGCGCCACGAGGAGGGCGACATCGCCGCAGCCATGCAGCGCACATCGAAGCGTCTCTCCGACGTCGCCTATACGTCGCTCAACTCGATGATTCTCACGCCCACGACGCTGGCGGTCACCTGTCTTTTCAAGCCCGAGAATCGGCCGCTGGACGAGGCGGAAGACTATTTCGACCTCACGTGGAGCGCGGACCAAGGCACCATCAGCGCCTGGTCCACCGGCGTGCGACCGCATGCGACAAGCGCCCAGCCCCTTCGAAACGGCACACTCCTCTTGGTAGACATCGCCAGCGGTGACTTCGATCTCGTCTCAATCGCATGAGGAGGACGCATGTCCGATGACCACCTGGCCTTCGTGGCGACCAACGACCTCGTGGGACTCACTCGCGGGAGAGCGCTGCCCGCGAACGACCTGTCGTACTCATCAGGAGTGGGCTGGGTGCCAGCCGACCTTGCGATCAACTCCTTCGGCCATCTCGTCGAACCGAATCCCTTCGGCGCATTGGGAGATCTCCGACTCATCCCGGATCCTCAGAGCCGATCGAGCCATCCCATCCCGGGTGGCTATGTGGACCTTTACCTGGCTGATCAGACCTTGCCGGATGGAACGCCCTGGGAGTGTTGCCCTCGCACCAACCTCAAGCGCGCCCTCGAGCGACTCGAGGGCAGCCACGGACTCACCCTCATGGTCGCCTTCGAGCACGAGTTCGCACTGCTCGATGCCGACGGATCGACAACGGGCCCGGGCGCCTTCACCATCGCCGGACTCACAGCAGGCGAGCCCTTTGGGACACGCGCGCGAAGCAACCTCACGGCTGGTGGCATCGATTGGGAGAATTGGTTGCCCGAATTCGGTCCCGGGCAATTCGAGGTAACCGTCAAGCCCACGGATGCCCTGCGCGCTGCCGACATCGCAGTGCTCACTCGCGAGATCGTGCGTGAGTCCGCCCGACAGGAAGGCTTGCGAGCGAGCTTCGCCCCGCTTCTCGATCCAAGTGCTGTAGGCAACGGCGTCCACGTTCACATGTCGTTCTGGCGAGACGGCCAACAGATGACCCATGATCCAGCCGGGCTCGCTGGGATGTCCGTCCTGGCTTCCCAGGCTTGTGCGGGCATCCTCTCTCACGCAGCAAGCATTCTCGCCTGGACAGCACCAAGTCGGATCTCGTTCCTGCGACTCACTCCGCACAGGTGGAGCTCGGCCGGGGCCTTCGTTGGACTTCACAATCGAGAGGCGCTTCTGCGCGTGTCCCCCATGTCTCCGGGAGACACCACGGGCCGGACGTTCAACATTGAGTTTCGTGCCGCGGACGCAACCGCGAGTCCCTATCTCGTGCTCGCCGCACTCGTCCACGCCATGTGCGAAGGCCTCGATCGCGCGAGCTCTATCGATCGCGTGCTGACGGGTCACATCGATGACGAGGATTTTGATCCCCTACCTCCTAGTGCCGATGCCGCGCGTGCTGCCTTCCTGGCCGATGAAGTGGCCCAGGCGTGGTTCGCTGAAGACCTCTCGTCAACCGCAGGCGCAGTCCGCGTTGGCGAGGAAGAGCAACTGGCTGGGCTCAGCGACGCCGAGCGCTGCCGTGCGTACGCCCAGGTCCTCTAAGCGAAATGGATACGTCCGCAGTCGATGCGAGCCTGCCTCCCGGCGCCGCTGCCGTCCTTCGGAGGGACGGGCTGTTCATTGCAGGGGTCGAGAAGCTCCGATTCTTTCCACTGGCAGTCGAATCCGGCGATGGTTCCTACCTCGTTGAGGTAGGAGGACGGCGACTGCTTGATCTTTCTGCATCATGGACAGCAGCGGGACTCGGTTATGGCCATCCAGAGATCGCGGACGCTATTGCTAGCGCCGCGAAGGCACCCGCGGGTGCCAGCGGGCTGTCATCAATTAGCAGCGATGCCGTTGCCCTTGCTGAGCGTCTGGCCGGGATCGTGCCCATGACCGGAGACTTGCGTGTCTACCTTGGAAACGCCGGAACCGACGCAAACGAGACCGCTCTACAAGCATGCCGACGCGCCACTGGCAAGCGCAGGGTCGTTGCTTTCATCGGCGGGTACCACGGCGGAATGGGCCTTGCACGCGCCGCTTCTCAGGTCCTCAACCCCTCGGCACCTGCTGACCCAGGTATCACCTTCCTGCCCTACCCCGACCCGCTGCGCCCGCGCACCGGTGACGTCGAAAGCACATTGGTGCAGGATCTTGAGGCACTTGATCGCCACCTTGGCTTGGGCGACGTTGCATGCGTCATCCTCGAAGCAATCCAGTCAGACGGCGGCATCATCTTTCCCACGGATGGCTTCCTGAGCGGCGTGCGGAAGGCCACCCAAGAGCACGGTGTGCCCCTGATTCTTGACGAGGTCAAGGTAGGTCTCGGGCGCACGGGTGTCCTGCACGCATTCACTGCCGACGGCATCTCGCCCGACATCGTGACCTTCGGCAAGTCGCTTGGTGCGGGACTGCCCCTCTCCGCCGCGGTCGGTCCCGCCTGGATCATGGACTGCGGCACAGCCTCTGCCCTGCTCACCTCCGCTGCCAACCCGATCTGCGCACGCGCCGGGCTGACCATGCTCGAGATCCTGGAACGCGAGAATCTCGCCGCGCGAGCTCGAGATGTGGGAGCGCTACTCAGGCAGGAGCTCGAGCAGGGCGTCACGGCCCTTGGGCTCCAGTCCATCGTGGGTGACATCCGAGGCCGCGGCCTGACCATTGGTATCGACCTCGTCAGTGACGGCGACATGACGCGCCGGTCGCCGGACCGCGCCCGACGCGCTGTCTATCGCGCATGGCAGCTGGGAGCAGTCGTCTTCTACGTCGGTGGAAACATCCTCGAGGTCACACCGCCATTGACCCTGTCTCCCGAGCAAGCGCGCGACGGTGCATCACTATTGCTTCAAGCGATCGCCGAGGCAGACTTGGTGAGCGACGAGGACATCTCCCCCTACGCAGGATGGTAGGCCTGTTCTCGGAATCGACCCGAACGTCGGTGGCGCCCGTAATCGACGCTAACGCGGCCCTTAGCGTCGGTTACGGGCGCACACCGGGTCCGCCCGGGTGCCCGTCGCGTGGATCCTCACCGCCTGCCATCCGCGAAGTGTCTACCTGGCTCGGCAGTGGGAGCAGAACGCCGTCTTCCGCTGGGCCCCGGATGGATTCGAGCTCATCGGCGTACTCATGGAGGGGCACGAACGCCACGGTTGGCGCTGGATCAGCTGAAACCGACGCGCACTCCTCCTGATTCCACCCGCCAGCGCTAACCGGCTGCCAGGATCAGCCTCGTCATGGGCTACTTCTCCCTCGCGTTCGCCAGCGCCTTCCTCTATGCCTTCTGGGCGCTGGGTCTCGGGGTCTATCGGGGTCGACTGTCTAACTGGCTGATCATCCTCATCAGTGCCGCGGGCGGGACCGCGACCTACGCCATCGTTGGCTCCCTCACCGGCGAACTCACCTTCGACTCCGGTGATGCCATGCCCGGGCTGCTCGGCGGCCTGCTCAACGTGGGTGCCACCTACCTGCTGCTCATGGCCTACCAGCGCGGCAAGGTGGCGATCGCCTCGGGCGTCGTCGCCACCTACGTCATCGTGCCCCTGGGCTACTCCGTCTACAGCGGTCAGCCCTTCACCGGACTCGTCATTGTCGGCGTCCTTCTCATGCTCGCCGGGCTAGTGACCTTCTACCTGGTCTCTATCAGGGAACGTGAGGATGGAGAGACGTCGAAAGGCACGACCACCGCGATCCTCTTCGCCCTCGGCGCTGCCCTGTGCTGGGGTGTCTCGACCGTTGTCATCGACACTGGCACCCGCGTGAGCCTGAGCGGGACCGTGCTCATGTCGATGGTGCCGCAGATTGTGGTCACCGGGACGCTGGTGATGGTCACGGCACGTGGCCAGATCAAGAAGATGACCCCGCGTGCCTACGCCGTGCTCATCGCCACCGGCATCTGCCTTGCAGCAGCCAACATCGCCTTCTACACGGCAGCCAACGAGGGCAATCTCGGCATCACCGCGGTCATCTCCTCGCTGGATCCCCTGATCCTCGCGGTCCTTGCGATGTTCTTCTTCAAGCAGAAGTTGCGCGGCCCTGAGTGGGTTGCCTTCGCGATTGTCGTCGCGGGCTCCTGCATCGTGGTCGCCTAGGAGGGGGTGATTCCGCTGGGCTACCTCTCCCTTGCCCTAGCCAGCGCCGTACTCCTCGGCGTCTGGAAGTTCGGCCTCGGCATGTATCGGGACAGGGTGACGGTGTGGTCCGTCATCCTCATCAGCGCAAGCGCCGCAGCCGTGATGTACGTCGTCCTCGGCACCCTCTCGGGTGACCTCGCCTTCGACCCCGACGAGGTCGGCGAGGGCCTGCTCGGCGGGGCACTCAACCTGGCCGGCACCTACCTGCTCCTTAAGGCCTTCACGCACGGCAAACTCGGTGTCGCCTCGGGCGTCGCCGCCACCAACGTGCTCGTCCCCCTCACCTACTCGATCATCAGTGGCGAGGGGTTCACGTCCACGGACGTCGCAGGCATCGTGCTCATCATGGCCGGCCTCGCCACCTTCTATGTGCCCCACATGAGGTCGCGCCATGAGGAGACTCTTGCCAACAGCCGGGACTTCACCCTCGTCGTCGTCCTCGCGCTCGCCTCCGCGCTCTTCTGGGGCCTCGCCATCGTCGTGCTCGACCTCGGTACGAAGGTGAGCGTCACCGGCACGCTGGCGACTTCGCAGGTGCCTCAGATCATCGTCTCCCTCGGCATCGTCCTATGGGCTGTGCGACGCAACCTGGCGGGCGTGACCACTCGCGCACTCACCGTGCTCATCGGCTCCGGCATCGCGCTCTCCCTGGCCAATATCGCGTTCTACACGGCTGCCAACGAAGGAAACCTGGGCATCGTCTCGATCCTCGCCGCCCTCAGCCCCATGGTGACCGCGCTCCTGGCTGTCGCCTTCTGCAAGGAGACCCTCACGAGGATCGAACTGCTCGCGCTGATCATCGTCGTCGCTGGTGCTTGCTTCGTCGTCGCCTGAGTGCCTAGACCCGCGTACGAACGTAGTCTGCGACGAGGATGTCGAAGATCGCCAGGCCGTAGTTGAAGGACATGAGCGTCTGCTCGGCGCTGGTGCGGCCGACCTCGGCGCCCACGAGGACACGGCCGAGTTCGATATCAGGCATCAGACCGGGATAGAGGTCCACGAGTCCGTTCCGCGGATCGATCACCGGCCGGCGGTCATCGCATGAGACACGATCGACCGACGCGAGCACGTCGGGCGCCCACGCGCGCATGTGCACGTTGACGATATTCTGCCCCGCGCGCAGCCACTCGGCCTTGAGGATCGGCTCCGGCAGGTGCGCCGTGCAGACGATCACTACGTCGCACTCGTGCACGATCGCCTCGTCGCTGGGGGTCGCCACGATCTCGATGGGGGCCGCCGCGAAGTCGGACAGCAGATTCCGCAGACGTTCGGGACTCCTCGATCCGACGAGGACCCGGCTCCCGGGGAAGACAGTGGCAATGGCGTCGAGGTGCGCGCGCCCGGTGACACCGGTGGCGCCGATAACTCCGAACACCGGATCGGGATTGGCGAGCCATGTCGCGTCCACCATGCTCACCATGGCCGTGCGCACCTTGGTCACCCACGCCGCATCGATCTGGTCGGTCACCATGCCCGTCTCCGGATCCAGCATGAGGATGAGGCCGTTGAGCGACGGCAATCCCCTGGCCGGGTTGTCGGGATAGACACTGACCAGCTTGGTGCCCGCGAGATCCTTGGTGGGCAGGTACGCCGGCATGGCGTGCGTGAAGGCCCCGGGCCGCGTGTGGATCCCCACCTTGGGTGGGCATTCGAACTCCCCGCGCCCATGAAGCCGGAACCCCTCAACCACCAGGTCATAGACGTCCATCAGGGGCAGGCTCGCCGCAGCGATCTCCTGGTCGGTCAGGACGCGGGCCACGGGGTCAGCATGAACCATGCCCGCCGCTAGCGGTCCACCCGCATCGGATCATCGAGCGCGATGATCACCGGCTGCAGCGTGGTCGGACCGGGCGCGGTGTAGCGCACATTGGGCGTCGGCGTCTGGCCCGGACCCCCCGGGTTGTAGAACGCCGAGTAGCCGCCATCCAGCGCAGGGATCTCGAGTTCGGTGATGCTGCGTGCCGCTGCGTCGCTGCCGCTGATGATGACGTCGAGGTAGTTGTCGCGGTCATCGGCGTAGCAGCCGTCGTAGAAGACCTGATCGTCACTCGACGCAGGCTTGCCGAGATCGGAGATGCCGACCACCGTGAGAGTGCCACCGGCGACCTCGTAGGGCACACCGACCTTGTCGATGATCACATCGGAGCCGTCGGGACCTGTCGCGTGGATGCGGAAGAAGGTCTCGAAGTCGGTGGGCAGCACCCCGCGCACGCCATCGGGCGAGAAGCCACCCGTCGTGAGCATGCGCAACCGGAAGTCGCCCGCATCGCCGAAGAGCGTGCGCTCGTCATTGGGCATGCTGTTGGCGCCGTTCTGGTCGACCGGCCCCTCCCCCTGCGGCGTGCTATCGATGCGGTTGAGCTTTGCCCCCACCAGCGTGGGGCCGCTGGCGTAGGGCGTGTTGTCGGTCTCCTTGAACAATCCCGTCGCCGAGACGTCGCCGTCCGGCCCCGCAAGCATGAGCTCAGTGCCGTCGCTGGCCGCCACGATGTCGAGCCGCACGGGGTAGCGCGCGTCGGGCTCCCCCGGCAGGCCGCGGTTGCCCAGGTCGGTGAACATCACGACCGTATTGCGCTCGTTGTATTCGAAGTTGGGGGTCATCGTGATCGAGTCCGTGCCGACGACCTCGCCGGTGTTGAGGGTCCAGCGGAACTGCGACGGCCGCAGGGTGTCGGTGCGGACCGGCCAGCTGAAGACCACCGGGGTGCCGTCGACGTACTGCGGATCCTTGCCCTCCTCGATGAGAGCGATCATGGGCAGGCCCGATGCGGGGACGAGCGAGCTGCGATCCGCGTCGGTGGCGCCACCGTCCTTCTCGCACTGCAGCGCCGAATCCCAGGCACCGCCTGCGTTGATCGTGGTCTGCTCGTCGTCGGCGGTCGAGCCGATGATGCCGTCGAAGCCGAATCCCGAGGACAGGATCTGCGGCTCGTCGCTCCAGTAGTCCGCGGCGACGAGCGTGCCGTCGTACAGCGCCGCCTTGCTGTCGCTGATCGTCGAGCGCAGGGCCGTGACGAGCACGAGCACTCCCAGGAGGAGAACGATCGCGACCACGGCGAGGCCGCTCCAGATGCGGCGGCGCTTCGATGAATGTTCAGGCGACTTGGACATGGCGGGGACGCTACACGTCTCAGAGGAAGACGCTCAGGGGAACCACATCCACACCGAGTAGGGGCTTCATGCGATTGTCGTTGGTGACAAGGGTGTCGCACCGCGAGTGGGCCGCAGTGGCGATGTGCAGGCCATCGATAAGGGGAACGCCGCTCGTCCCCCTCAACATCGCTGCGTCATCCCAGACCTCCTGAGGATGTGCGACGACGTCAACGAAACGAGGTTGCGCAAAGAATTCGCGGGTCGATCGGATCAGCATGGAATCACCCGTGCGATAAGGGCCGACCATGACCTCGGCGACGGCCGCCTCGCCGGTCACGGCCGCGAAGTCCCCCTGTCCGGCAGCGGCCAGGACTGTCGCAGCGGGAGTGGCCCACTGGGTCGACCCATCGAGGAAGTACATGAAGATGTTGGCGTCGAGGTAGACGCGCCGACCATGGAGCGCGTCGATAGGACTCAGCGCTGCCATGAATCGCGATCATCCGCAATGTGCTGCTCGACCTCTTCGGGCGACCGACCCCAGGCGCCTCGCGCAATCCCGGCATAGCTCTCGAGCCCTCGTGCGGCAGGCGCATCGGCCGGGGTGATGGTGATGACTCCATTGGCGTAGTCCATCCGGCAGATGCTGCCGGGACCGACGCCCGCTGCTCGCGCGATATCCCCAGGCACGGTGATCTGGTTGCGGTCGCGGATGCGAATTTCGGTCATGGCGGGACTGTATCAGATTTCTGATTGTGAATCTGAATTCAGATCGAGTCTTTGAGGATGCACCGTCCCATAGACATCGGGGCGACGGTCAGCGCGTACGTCGTTGATCCGACCCGTGGACTTGTCGCGAGCCTCGCTCAGATCCACATCGGCCTGCACGGTCGTGGCGCCCGCGCTCTCGCTCCCGGCCCGGAGCCAGCCATCAGGCCCGATGATCGCGCTCGCGCCCGCGAAAGTGCTGCCGCGCTCGCTGCCACCGCGATCGCAGCAGGCGATGAAGATGCGACTGAGCCGTGCCGATGACATGGCGTCGTGCAGCTCCGCCTGCCGCTCGCCCGCGGGTGAGGCGGCAGCCGGCCAATTGGTTGGGGCGGCAATCACGTCGGCTCCCTGAAGGAAGACGCCGCGCACCATCTCGGGGAACTCCAGGTCGAAGCACACCATCACGGCGATGCGCCCCTGACGCGTGTCAACCACCGGCGGCGGCTCGCTCCCCGCACGGAACCAGCGCCTCTCCTCATCCCACAGGTGCACCTTGCGGTAGACGGCGAGCACGCCGGTGGCGTCGAGTATGACCGCCGCATTGGCGATTCCATCGGCCTCCCGCAGGGGCACGCCGGCCACCAGGACCGCTTCGGTGCCTTCCAGCGCGGTGATCCACTCGCGGATCAGGGGCGACTCGAGGGTCAGGGCCGCGGACTCCACCTCACCAGCCTCCGCGAAGACGTAGCCGCTCGTGCAGAGCTCGGGAAGGACAATGAGATCGGCCCCCCGCTCGACCGCGTCGCGGACCGCGACGATCGTCGCCTCATGGTTGGCCGCGTCATCGCCGACGGTGGGAGCGAGCTGCTGGCACACAATGCGCATGGTGAGCGCACACTACCCGGCTGGGTGCGTCCGAGTGCCGTGACGATCAGGACCGCAGCGGCACCAGACGGGGTGCCATCCTCGACGGGATGGGGCACTCCGCCGCTGGACGGGCACGAATCGACATTTGTGCCTAGGCTTCCGGCACCGCAGGTGCAGCGCCCGACTGAAAGGCCAATCCCATGACCTTCCTCGTGCGTAACTTCCAGGACAGCGATCTTGAGCCTGTCGTGCACCTGTGGGAAGTCACTCCTGGCATGGCCTCGGTCTTCTCGATCGCCGAATGCATCGCGGCTTTGCGCGCAGGAGGGAGCGCCGTGGTTGCCGTGCACCAGAACGTCGTCGTGGGAGCGGCCCTGGCTAACGTCTCGGAGTCGCGCGCGTGGATCATGCGCATCGCTGTCGATCCCTCGCACCGCGGCGAAGGCATGCCCTCCGCGCTGCTCGATCACCTGGAGACACAACTGGTGCACTCGGGCGTGGCGACCATCTCCTACCTGCTCGCCCAGGAGGAGCCGATGTCCGAGGGCCTTGCCCGCGCTGGGTATGTGCGCCAAGACACGGCCGCCTACTGGGAGAAGCGTGAGGCCCTCACCCCCGGTGAGGCCACGACGTTGAATGCCCTCGGTGGACGCGTGCTGGCACGTGATCTATGGCAGCGCCTTGCCGGCATGCATGACGAGAAGGACATCATCGACAAGCGCGTCGTCATGCCCCTGAGCTACCCCGAACGAGCAGCGGCACATGGGGTGGCTCCACCCCATGCCATCGTCCTCTTCGGGCCTCCCGGCACCGGCAAGACGACCTTCGCTCGGGCCATCGCCTCGAGGCTGTCGTGGCCCTTCGTGGAGATATTCCCCTCCCGGCTTACGACGGAGCCGGCTGGGCTGGCGCAGGCGCTGCATGACACCTTTGCTCAGATCGACGACCTCGAGCGGGTGTTGGTCTTCATCGACGAGGTCGAGGAGATTGCCTCCACTCGGGAGGGGGTCGGCAAGAGTCCGGCACATGGAGTGACCAACGAACTGCTCAAGATCATTCCTGCTTTCCGGCAACGCGACACACGCCTGCTCGTCTGCGCGACGAATTCCGTGCGATCCCTCGACCAAGCCTTCATGCGCCCCGGGCGCTTCGACTACGTCATCCCCATCGGGCCGCCCGACCAGACGGCAAGGGCCGCGATCTGGCAGTCCTTTGCGTCGCAGTCCTCACGCTCGGACATCGATGTTGATGCTCTCGTCGCAGCGTCCAAGCACTTCACTCCCGCGGATATCGAATTCGCGTCACGCTCAGCAGCTCAGGTCTCCTTTGAGCGCGAGATGAGCGGGGCCGCGACCGGCGGCCCGGTCGGTGCATCGACGGAGGATTATCTGCGCGCGATCGCCCAAACCAGGCGGACAGTCTCAGATGTCGACATCACACTCTTCGAGGAAGACATCGCCCTGTTCGGGCGGCTGTAGCGACGCGGGCTCGGGCCAGATCCTGCCCCAGCACAAAGCCCACGTGCCGGTGGCTCAGGGGCCACCGACACGTGGGCTCGTGATGAGCGGTGTGTGCTACTCGCCAGCGATATTGGCCGACTTGTCGAGGCCCTTCTCGAGGTCCTCGAGAGCCGCAGCCACGTCACCCTTGTCGATGGCCTTGCCCGCCTTCTTGGTGGCGCGAGTGAGTGCCTTGTCGATGTCGGTATCGATCGCGTCGACAGCGACGGCGATGAGGGCAGCCTCGCCGTCCTCGAGGTAGGCGCCGAGCTCCTTCATGTCCTTGCGGCTGATGCCACCGGCGAAGTGGCCGATGGCGCCGGCGACGACACCGACACCCGCAGCGCCACCCACGGCAGAGGCGACAACGGCGATGCCTGCGGGCGGGAAGACTGCTCCGATGATGGCACCAGCGACGATACCGACCCCCGCGGCGACCTTGCCGGCGTGGCTGGTCTCGTGGACGTGCAGGCGGCCCTTGTCGTTCTTGGACACAATGGCGGCCGTGAGGTCGCGGATCTCGCCATCGCGCTTGATGGCCTTCAGAGCCTCGAGGTCCGCCTTGGCGTCATCCTTGGAGGCGTAGCTGGCTGCGTAAAGCATGTAGGTCTTGTCCGACATAGTCATTCCTTTTCCGGGACTCGTGGTCCGGTGAGTGGCATCGACCGATGCCCTGTGCTCCCCGAATCTCATCGGCGGATCTCGCCGACAACGCTAAAAAACCTAGCGTGTCAGTCAAACCGGGCTCGACCCGTCTAGCGAAGCCCTTCATCGACGCGCCCTCTCCTGTTATCGCCCTATTCAGACACAGGGCTCGGCACTTCCTGGCGCAGGCCGAGGGCCTTGGCCGCCGGGATAGCGGTGAGCCCGTAGAACGTCACAGTCACAGCGATGATGATGAAGGCCGCGGGGAGCAACTCCTGAGCACCCGGCACATTGGACGCCACGAGGACAGCACCCACGCTCGACGCCGTGGCCGCCGCCA
>JBMOIL010000026.1:0-20563 GCA_049317345.1 Candidatus Nanopelagicales bacterium | reverse complement strand
CCCGCATCGTCGAATGCGGCGTCCACTCCGAGCCGTGCGTCGACATCGGCCATGACCGCTCGCGCGAACTCAGGTTCATCTAGCCGCCCGAGAATGTCCGCGAAGAATCCTCGTACGACCAAGACGCGAGCGAGATCCTCTGGGATGCCGCGCGCCTGCAGGTAGAACAACTGCTCATCGTCGAAGCGCCCCGTGGCGCTGGCATGGCCGGCACCCTTGATCTCACCCGTCTCAAGCTCGAGATTGGGCACGGAATCGGCGCGTGCGCCGTCGGTAAGCACGAGATTGCGGTTGACCTCGTATGTGTCGATACCGATGGCCTGCGCGCGAACGAGTACGTCGCCGATCCACACCGTGTGCGCTCCCTCGCCCTGGAGGGCGCCCTTGTAGAGCACCGAGCTCGTGCAGTGCGGGGTGTCGTGGTCCACGAAGACTCGGTGCTCGAGGTGCTGACCCGCATCGGCGAAGTAGAGGCCGAGGAGCTCCGCCTGCCCGCCGGGCGCGCCGTAGGACACCAGAGGACTGAGGCGGACAACATCGCCGCCCAACGTGACGTGCGCCATGAGGAGACGCGCGTCGCGACCCAGCAGTGCCGCATGGGTCCCCACGTGCACAGCGTCACGATCCCAGGCCTGGCGGGAGATGACCGTGGCCTGCGCGCCGTCTCCGATACGAATCTCGACATTGCCCGCGAAGACAGCGCTGCCTCGATGCTCGATGAGGACGGTGCCTCGACTGAAGGGGGCGAACTCGATGACCACGTGTGCAGCCGCGGCTTCACCCTCACCCGTGACGACGACATGCGCGCGGCCCAACGACTCAGCCGCGAGAGACAGGACGGTGACGCTGGAGGCGCACGACAGCGCCTGGGCAGCCACGATGTCGGTCGGCACGAGGGTGGCGCCCGCGCGTGGATCAGCCGGCGTGACGTGCTCGACGGTAAATCCATCGCTCTCCACGGAGATGCCCAGCGCGCCGGACAGGTCCAGATCTCCGGTCTGGAGTCCACGCAACCTGGCCAGCGGAGTGAAACGCCACTCCTCCTCGCGGCCGGAGGGCACCGCATGATCCGCAACAGCGCGCGATCGTACGGACGGCGAGTGGTCGCTCGCCGGGATGGTGACGGACATTAGCCGACGGCTCCTTCCATCTGGAGTTCGATGAGCCTGTTGAGCTCCAGCGCGTATTCCATCGGCAACTCGCGGGCGATGGGCTCGACGAAGCCGCGCACGATCATCGCCATGGCCTCGTCCTCCGTCATGCCTCGTGACATGAGGTAGAAGAGCTGGTCCTCGCTGATCTTGGAGACCGTGGCCTCATGCCCCATCGACACGTCGTCCTCACGCACATCGACGTAGGGGTAGGTGTCACTGCGCGAAATGTCATCGACGAGAAGTGCATCGCACTTGACCGTGCTCCTCGAGCCGTGGGATCCCTCCAGGACCTGCACCAGCCCCCGGTAAGACGTACGCCCGCCGCCGCGTGCCACCGACTTGGAGATGATCGTGGACGAGGTGTGCGGCGCTGCGTGCACCATCTTGGCACCGGCGTCCTGATGCTGGCCCTCGCCGGCGAAGGCCACGGAGAGCGTTTCACCCTTCGCGTGCTCGCCCAGCATCCACACGGCCGGGTACTTCATGGTGACCTTCGAGCCGATGTTGCCGTCGATCCACTCCATCGTCGCGCCCTGATGCGCGGCTGCCCGCTTCGTGACGAGGTTGTAGACGTTGTTGGACCAGTTCTGAATCGTGGTGTAGCGGCAGCGCGCATCCTTCTTGACCACGATCTCCACCACTGCGGAGTGAAGGGAATCGGATGAATAGATGGGGGCCGTGCAACCCTCGACGTAATGCACGTAGGCGCCCTCATCAACGATGATAAGCGTCCGCTCGAACTGCCCCATGTTCTCCGTGTTGATGCGGAAGTACGCCTGCAGCGGGATCTCAACATTGACTCCCGGCGGAACGTAGATGAAGGATCCACCGGACCACGCCGCGGTGTTGAGGGCAGCGAACTTGTTGTCGCCGACCGGGATGACGGATGTGAAGTACTCGCGGAAGAGGTCCTCGTGCTCACGCAGACCCGTGTCGGTGTCGAGGAAGATGACGCCCTGCTCCTCAAGATCCTCGCGGATCGCGTGGTAGACCACCTCGGACTCGTACTGCGCCGCGACGCCCGAGATGAGCCGCTGCTTCTCGGCTTCGGGGATGCCAAGCCGGTCATAGGTCGACTTGATGTCGTCGGGGAGTTCGTCCCAGCTCGCGGCCTGCTTCTCCGTCGACCGGACGAAGTACTTGATGTTGTCGAAGTCGATCCCGCTCAGGTTGGAGCCCCATGTGGGCATGGGCTTCTTCTCAAATAGGCGCAGACCCTTGAGTCGGAGGTCGAGCATCCACTGGGGCTCGTTCTTGAGCGCGCTGATCTCACGCACCACCTCCTCGTTGATCCCGCGGCGGGCCGTCGCGCCAGCCACGTCGGGGTCGTGCCAGCCGTACTCATAGCGGCCGAGACCGTCGAGTTCGGGATGCGAGGTTGTCGTCATGCGGAGGTCCTCCGGTTCATCAGGGCTGGCACGAGGGTGGTGCATACGCCGTCGCCACGTCCGATCGTGGCCAGGCGCACAACATGGGATCCCAGCAGCTCTTCAAAGGCTTCGGTCTCGGCCTCGCACAGCTGCGGGAAGAGTACGGCTGCATGCCGCACGGGGCAGTGGTGCTGGCACAGTTGCGGGCCCGTATCCGTCTCGACAGTCGTGGCGGCGTAGCCATCCCGGGCGAGTCCATCGGCGAGCAACGTCAACCGCACCTGGGTATCAGGAGTGTGCTCGAGTGACGTGCGGTGTCGCTCAATGAGCGTCTGGGCGCGTTGCCGGGCAAACTCCATGACCGCCTGCTCGCCGTATGTGCGATCGATGAATGCCAGCGCCGAGACGGCAAGGTCGTCGTAGTCGACATCGAAGGCGTGGCTGCCCGCATCTGTGAGCGAGAACACGCGCGCAGGGCGACCCCGACCGCGCACCGGCGTCGGGCCGAAAGGCCGCTGGTCATCAGCGCGGACGACACCCTCGGCGACAAGTGAGTCCAGGTGCCTGCGGACGACGGTCGGGGTGTGGCCCAGGCGGCCGGCGAGCTCCGACGCGGTGGCAGGACCGCCGTCGAGGAGCGAGCGCGCCACGCGCTCGGCACCGGGACTGGGGAATTTCACACCCCTAGTGTGTCGCAAATCCATCTGAGCGCAACCCCGGACCGGCCCTGCGAGAGACTTGCCGGCGTGGATGCAGCGCGGCTCGAGAGCGTCGTCGTCGCCTACCCGGGCGGGCGGACGGCCCTGGCGGGGCTGGATCTCACGGTGGCATCGGGCAAGGTGACGGTCCTGCTGGGGCCCAATGGGGCCGGCAAGTCCACGGCGGTCGGTGTCCTCGCGGGCCTCATTCGTCCTGATTCCGGTCACGCCGAGATGCTCGGAGGCTCCCCCGGTCGCCCCGACGCCCGTCGACGTCTCAACGTCATGGTGCAGGACGACGGGCTGCCCACCGGTGCCCACCCGGCCGAGATCGTGCGACATGTCGCTCGGCTGCGCGGGGCATCCGCGACGGCGACTCCCCTCATCGAGATGCTTGGGATCGATCAACTCGGGCGCACGACGATCAGGCGACTCTCCGGTGGCGAGCGTCGTCGAGTGAGCCTCGCCTGCGCACTGGTCGGCGAACCGGACGCCGTCATCCTCGATGAGCCCACGGCCGGGCTCGATCCGCGCGGACGCTCCATCGTGTGGGAGGCCATCGCCGGATTGCGCGACCGAGGCCGATCGGTGCTGCTGTGCACGCACCTGCTGGATGAGGCCGAGGCCCTGGCTGACAACATCGCGATCATCGCGGGAGGGCGCACCCGCGCGAGCGGTTCGCTGGCCGCACTCCTGCCCGATGGTGCGGAGAGGGTTACCTTCGACGGGCCCCTTCATCTGGAAGTCGCCAGCCTGATCCAGGCCCTGCCGGAAGGCTCTCGGGTCGAGGAGGTGTCCCCCGGCCGGTATCGCATCGACGGGGACACGAGTCCGCAAATCCTCGCCACGGTGGCCTCCTGGTGTGCCCAACACGGCGTGCAGCCACGCAACCTCAGTGTGGGCGCGGAGTCCCTGTCTGACGCCTACTGGCGACTGACCGAGGAACCGGGGGTGCAGCCATGATCACCCAGGCCGGCTTCGAGCTCAGGCTCCTCATGCGCAATGGCGAGCAACTCCTCCTCACCCTGATCATCCCCGTCGCCCTGCTCCTCGGGGTGACCCTTGTCCCTGCCATTCCCCTCTCGGCTCCCCCGGGCGCCGAACGAGTGCCGGAGGCCCTGGGCGGCGTGCTCGCGGTCGCAATCATCGCCAGCGCCTTTACCTCTCTCGCCATCAGTGTCGGCTTCGATCGACGATCCGGGGCACTTCTCATGCTCGCTACGACACCCCTTTCGCGTAACGGGATCCTCGGTGCGCGCGCGCTCGCAACCATGGGCATGGTGGCCCTCCAGGTGATCCTCCTTGCGATCACAGCGATGGCGCTGGGTTGGCGCCCGGGAGCGACCGCGATCGCGCTGCCGGTGGTCGCCCTGCTCGGTACGGCCGCTTTCGCCGCACTCGGCTTCGCCCTCGGAGGGGCGGTGCGCGCGGAGGCCACCCTTGCTCTCGCCAATGCGATCTTCCTCGCACTTGTCGCCGTGGGCGGGACGACGTTCCCGGCCACCGATCTCCCCGGACCGCTTTCCAGGCTGGTTTCCCTCCTGCCTTCATCAGGCCTGGCCGACCTCCTCCGATGGTCCACAGGAGCCAGTGGTGCCGCCGGATCATCCCTGGCCCTCGACGTCGTGGTGGTCGTCCTCTGGGGCTTGGCGGGGGCGTTCGTGGCCACGCGCACCTTCCGCTGGCGCTGATACGGCCGCGACGGCATAGGCTCGAAGCATGACGGCGGACATCACCGATCGCCCCAGCGTTTCCCTCGACGCGCAGTCGCGAGCGCCCCGCTGGCTACGCGGCATCTTTGTGGCCAATCTCGTCGCGCAAATCGGGATCGTCGTGACCGGCGGGATCGTGCGCCTCACCGGGTCTGGCCTGGGCTGCCCCACGTGGCCCGAGTGCGTGGAGGGCTCCTACATCCCCACCACTCGCCAAGAGGAGGCCTGGCACAAGTACGTCGAGTTCGGCAATCGCTTGCTCACCTTCGTGCTCGCCGCACTCGCCGTCGCGGCCATCGTGGGTGCTCTCGCGTGGTGGCGGCGTCAGCGTCGTATCGGTGATGCGCGAGGCGCCGTTCTTGCCCTGGCTGCCATTCCCATCATCGGCACCGCCGTGCAGGCGGTACTCGGCGGTGTGACCGTGCTCACGGGCCTTAGTCCCTGGGCGGTGGCAACCCACTTCCTCGTCTCGATCGCCATCATCGCCGGGTGCGTCGTGCTCGTCTATCGTGCAGGTGAGCCCGGGGATCAGCCCGTGACGCGCTTGGTCCGACCCGAGGTGAGACTGCTCGGCTGGGCGCTCGTGGCCGTCACTGCTGTCGTCGTTGTCCTCGGCGTGGTCGTGACCGGCAGCGGACCGCACTCAGGCGATGCGGACACCGAGGCGAGATTCGGTGTGGATCCGCGCACCGTTGCCTGGCTGCATGCGGACTCCGTGCTCCTCTTCCTCGGTCTCACCGTGGGCCTCCTCGTCGCCCTCCGGGTGACCCATGCCCCTGCGCGCACCATGCGCTTCACTCTGGCGCTCCTTGGGGTGTCCCTCGCGCAGGGAGTCATCGGCTACGCGCAGTACTTCAGCGGACTGCCCTGGGTGCTCGTCGCCGTACACATGCTCGGTGCGTGCCTCGTCTGGACCCTCGCGGTCTTCGTCGCGCTGAGCATGCGTGCCCGCGGGGTGCAGGCCGCCGTCAACCCGTGAGGAAGGGATCGATCGCCACGGCGAGGAAGAGCAGCGCCAGGTAGGTGATCGACCAGTGGAACAGGCGCATGGGCCTGACGTCATCGACCCCCGAGAGGGCCCGGCGGCGTAACAGGTGCGCCTCCACGAGGAAGACGGCGCCGAGGACGATCGCTGCCCCGGAGTAAACCCAACCCATGGGTGCAACGGGGATGAGCACGAGCGATGTGAGCACCATCACCCACGAGTAGATGACGATGCTGCGAGTCACGGCGCGGATATCCGCCACGACCGGGAGCATGGGCACCCCGGCTGCCGCGTAGTCGTCGCGGTAGCGCAAGGACAGCGGCCAGTAGTGCGGTGGTGTCCACCAGAAAACGATCAGGAAGAGCACCACGGGAGTCCACGTGAGTCCTCCAGTAACAGCGGCCCAGGCGATGAGCACCGGCATGCATCCGGCCGCACCACCCCAGACGATGTTCTGTGAAGTACGCCGCTTGAGCAGCATGGTGTAGCCGACCGCGTAGAACGCGATCGCTGCGGCAGCGAGTGCCGCGGCAAGGAGATTGGCGAACACCGCTAGGACGAGGACGCTCGCTACCGAGAGCATGGTGCCCAGCAGGATGCCTCCGCGGACGGAGACCGCACCGCTAGCGACCGGACGCGCATGCGTGCGAGCCATCAGCGCATCAATGTCCCGGTCATAAACGCTGTTGAAGGTGTTGGCACCACCTGCGGCCAGCATGCCTCCGACGATGACGGCGACTGCGGTGATGGGTTCGGGCCACCCGCGCGCCGCCAGGATCATCGAGGGAATCGCGGTGACGAGGAGAAGTTCGATGATGCGTGGCTTCGTGATCGCCACGTAGTCGCGCACGGTCTGCCAGCTAGACCGCTGGAGGTCGCCGTTGCCAGGCCTGTGCTCGACCTGGGCCATGGCATCCCCTCGGTGGGCCGCGGGCTGGTGGACCGCGGGCGACGGCAAATGGAACTTCTTCCGGCAGTGTAACGATGCCCCACGCGCCGGCAGCCCCGTCGCTAGGCTGCCCACGTGACTGACGCCAATCTCATGCCCCAGCCCCGTCCCCTCATCGGCGAGGGTCCCCTCACGTGGGATGACATGGACCGCCGCACGGTTGCCACCATCCGAGGGCTGGCCATGGATGCGGTCCAGCGCGCCGGCAATGGACACCCCGGAACAGCCATGAGCCTGGCCCCGGCGGCCTACCTGCTCTTCCAGCGCTTCCTGCGCCACGACCCAGCCGACCCGTCGTGGCTGGGCCGGGACCGTTTTGTCCTCTCGTGCGGCCATACCAGCCTGACGCTGTACATCCAGCTCTTCCTCTCCGGCTACGGGTTGGAGTTGAGCGACCTCGAGGCGTTCCGATCAGCAGACAGCCTCACGCCAGGCCATCCTGAGTACGGCCACACCGTGGGCGTCGAGACCACCACCGGTCCCCTGGGCCAGGGCATCGCCACAGCGGTGGGCATGGCCATGGCTTCCCGCTATCAGCGCGGACTGCTGGATCCGGATGCTGCGTGGGGGTTCAGCCCATTCGATCACCGGGTGTGGGTCATCGCCTCTGACGGCGACCTGGAGGAGGGCCTCTCCGGTGAAGCGTCCTCGCTGGCAGGCACGCAACGACTCGCCAACCTCACGGTCATCTGGGACGACAATCACATCTCCATCGAGGGCGACACCCAGGTGGCGTTCACCGAGGACGTCGTCACGCGCTACGAGTCCTACGGATGGGATGTCCACTACGTCGGTATGACCCCAGACGGCGACATCGACATCCTGGCTCTCGCTCAGGCACTCGACGCCGCTGTGGACCAGCAGCAGCGGCCCACCTTCATCGCGATGCGCAGCACCATGGCCTGGCCGGCCCCCCACGCTCGCAACTCCGCGAAGGCACACGGAGCCGCACTGGGAGCGGAGGAGGTAGCCGCCACCAAGGCCCTGCTCGGGCTGAAGCCCGACGTGGACTTCCAGGTCTCCGCTGACGTCCTCGCCCACGCTCGTGAGGTGGCTGCCCGCGGAACGGCACTACACGCCGAGTGGGACGTCGCCTACGAGGCCTGGCGTCAGTCCCATCCGCAGCGTGCAGCGCTACTCGATCGCCTGCGTGCACGCGAGTTGCCCGAGGGCATCGACGCGGCGCTGCCCGTATTCGAAGCGGGAACGTCGGTCGCCACACGCGCGGCTTCCGGCAAGGTCATCAACGCGATCGCTGCGATCATGCCCGAGTTCTGGGGTGGGTCGGCAGATCTCGCCGAGTCCAACAACACGACCATTGAAGGGGGCATGTCCTTCCTGCCGGCCGGGACCGGGGCAGGCGACGCCTCGCCCTACGGGCGCATCATCCACTTCGGGATCCGAGAGCATGCGATGGGCGCAATCCTCAACGGCATTGCCCTCGAGGGGCTGACGCGCCCCTTCGGCGGCACGTTCCTGGTGTTCTCCGACTACATGCGCGGTTCGGTCAGACTTGCCGCGCTTATGCAGACCTCTGTCGTCTATGTCTGGACCCACGACTCCGTGGGTCTCGGCGAGGACGGACCCACGCACCAGCCCATCGAGCACCTGTGGTCCCTGCGCGGAATCCCGGGTCTCGCCATCGCGCGTCCGTGCGACGGCAACGAGACGGCCCAGGTGTGGCTCGAGACGCTGCGCCGCGCCACGCCGACGGGGCTCATCCTGTCGCGCCAGGGACTGCCCGAGATCGATCGCTCCACGCACGGGGCGGCCAGCGGCACGGCTCGCGGTGCCTACGTCCTCGCGGAGGCATCAGCCCCCGCCGAGGCCATTCTCATCGCCACGGGCTCGGAGGTCCAGATCGCCCTGGCCGCTCAAGAGATGCTCGAGGCCGAGGGCACTCCCACGCGCGTCGTATCGGCACCCTGTCTCGAGTGGTTCGACGAGCAGGACGATGCCTACCGATCATCAGTCCTGCCCCCGGGCTCCGTCCGCGTCGCCGTGGAGGCCGGAGCCACTTACGGCTGGTGGCGATACGTCGGTGGTCGTGGAGCCGTGGTCGGCATCGATCATTTCGGCGCCAGCGCCAACGGCGCCCTGCTCCTCAAGAAGTTCGGTATCACGGCCGAGGCAGTTGCCGCGTCCGTGCGCAATCTCCTGACCTCGGAAGGAACCTCATGACCGCCCCTCAGTCACTCATCGACCTGACCCGCGCCGGTGTCTCGATCTGGCTCGATGACCTCGACCGTGGCCGCATCGCCTCGGGAGATCTGGCCCGGCTTATCAGCGAAGATGAAGTGCGGGGGGTCACCACCAACCCCACCATCTTCGCGAAGGCACTCTCCGGAGCCGGCTCGGCATACGCCGCACAGGTTCGAGAACTTGCCGAAGCGGGCTCCACAGTCGATGAGGCGGTGCGCGCGCTGACGACGACCGACGTACGCGACGCGTGCGATGTCTTCACGGCCCTGTGGGAGGCCTCGGATGGAGTCGACGGTCGCGTTTCCATCGAGGTGGACCCGCGCCTCGCCCGCGACACCGATGCCACGATTCTCCAGGCACGTCTCCTCCACGGAATGGTCGACCGGGGCAACGTGCTCATCAAGATTCCCGCAACCTCCGAGGGTCTTCCCGCGATCTCCGAGACACTGGCCGCGGGGATCAGCGTCAATGTCACGCTCATCTTCAGTATCGATCGATACGCCGAGGTCATCGATGCATGGATGACCGGCCTCGAGCGCGCTGCGGCCGCCGGGCATGACCTGACCACCATCCAGTCGGTCGCCTCCTTCTTCGTCAGCCGGATGGATTCCGAGGTGGATGCGCGGCTCACCGCCATCGGATCCGAGGAGGCGCTCCACCTGCGCGGCGAGGCGGGCCTGGCGAGTGCGCGACTGGCCTGGGGGGTCTTCGAAGAGGCCATGGCCTCGCCCCGCTGGAAGGCTCTGGCGGCGCAAGGAGCTCGACCTCAACGTCCGCTGTGGGCCTCCACTGGCGTCAAGGACCCCGCCTTCCCTCCGACGATGTACGTCATGGGGCTCGTCGTCTCCGGATGCGTCAACACGATGCCTGCAGCGACGCTGGACGCCTGCGCTGCCTACACCGGGCCCGTCGTTGACTCGGTCACGGGCACACAGACCGCGTCTCGCGCCCTCTGGGACCAACTGACAGCGCTGGGGATCAGTGAGCCGGTGGTGTGCCAGAAGTTGGAAGATGAGGGTGTCGAGAAGTTCGACGCCTCGTGGGCTGAGCTGCTCGACACGGTGCGCACCGCACTGGACAACGCACGCAGCTCATGAGTAATCCGCTCCGCGACCACCGAGACCGGCGCCTGCCCAAGGTCGCCGGGCCATGCGGACTCATTCTCTTCGGCGTCACCGGGGATCTCGCCCGCAAGAAGATCATGCCCGCGATCTACGACCTGGCCAACCGCGGGCTTCTCCCCCCGGGCTTCGGCCTTGTGGGCTTCGCTCGACGCCAGTGGGATGACGAAGATTTCGCCCAGGAGGTGCACGACGCCGTGCGCGAGTATGCGCGCACACCCTTCCGCGAAGAGGTCTGGGCCCAGCTCTCCGAAGGTATTCGATTCATCGAGGGTGATATCTCCGATCCCGCGGCGTACAGGGAGCTGCGCAGGGTCGTCGACGAGGTCGATCAGCGCCGCGGCACGATGGGGAACCACGCGTTCTACCTTTCGATCCCGCCGGGTCTTTTCCCGGTCGTGGTCGAGCACCTCAAGGACAGCGGACTCACCGAGCGGCACGGCAACGAATGGCGACGCGTCGTCGTCGAGAAGCCCTTCGGCCACGACCTCGCCAGTGCCAAGGAGCTCGATCGCGTCCTCAGCACCGCCTTCACGACGGATGAGATCTTCCGCATCGATCACTATCTCGGCAAGGAGACGGTGCAGAACATCCTCGCCGTGCGCTTCGCCAACACGATGTTCGAGCCGATCTGGAATGCCAACTACGTCGACAACGTCCAGATCACGCAGGCTGAGGACATCGGTATCGCCGGTCGCGCGGGCTACTACGACGGCATCGGAGCGGCTCGCGATGTCATTCAAAACCACCTTCTGCAGTTGCTGGCGCTCACCGCAATGGAGGAGCCTCTGTCCTTCCGTCCCCAAGAGGTGCGACAGGAGAAGGAGAAGGTGCTCAGCGCTATCACGTTGCCCACCGACATCGAAGCCCACACTGCGCGCGGGCAGTACGCCGCGGGATGGCAGGGCGGCGTACCCGTCGTCGGCTTCCTCGAGGAGGCAGGAATCCCACCGGACAGCACAACCGAGACCTTCGCCGCAATCCGCGTCACCGTGGACAACCGTCGGTGGGCAGGTGTCCCCTTCTACCTGCGGACCGGCAAGCGACTTGGCCGTCGCGTGACGGAGGTGGCCGTGATCTTTAAGCGTGCCCCGCATCTGCCCTTCGATTCCGCCTCGGTCGGCGAACTCTCCGACAATGCGCTCGTCTTCCGGATCCAACCTGACGAAGGGGTCACTGTGCGCTTCGGCTCGAAGGTGCCAGGCACGGCGGGTATGGAGGTGCGAGACGTAACGATGGACTTCCAGTACGGGGATTCGTTCGTCGACACCAGTCCCGAGGCGTACGAGCGGCTCATCCTCGACGTCCTGCTGGGCGAGCCCCCACTCTTCCCCAACAGCACCGAGGTCGATCTGAGTTGGAGCATCCTCGACCCCATCCTCAACCAGTGGGCCACCCAGGGTCAGCCGCAGCAGTACGCATCGGGAGGCTGGGGGCCCCTCTGCGCCTACGACATGATCGCGCGTGACGGACGCCAGTGGAGGCGGCCATGATCCGACTCGAGGACACCAGCGGCGGGGAAATCGCACGGGCGATTGCCGAGGAGCGCCATCGGATGGGTTCACCCGCTACGGGCATGGTGCTCACGATGCTCATCCTGAGCGACGAGGAGTACGCATCCGACGCGACAGAAGCCGCCGTCCTGTCGGCCCGCCAGCACCCCATGCGCATCCTCACGCTGATCCCTCGCCCGGGACGAGGGCCCGACCAGATCGATGCTCAGGTCATGGTGGGCGGCGACGACGGTCCGGGCGAAGTCGCGATCGTGCGGCTGCGCGGCGACCGTTCGGGCCATGCCAACTCCGTCGTGATCCCCCTGTTGCTCCCCGATACGCCTGTCGTGTCCTGGTGGCCCACCGATCCCCCTCCTGTCCCCGCCGACGACCCCATCGGCAGTCACTGCCAGCGGCGCATCACCGACCTCGCGACGAGCCCCGACCCACTTGCCGCCCTGCGCGTGCGCCAGGCCGGGTACGTGCCCGGCGACTCCGACCTCGCGTGGACACGTCTCACCTCATGGCGAAGTGCGCTGGCGTCGCTGCTGGACAACGGGATGACGAGGGTGACATCCGCATCAGTTGAGGCCGAAGCGGACAACCCCAGCGCGATACTTCTGGCGGGCTGGCTGCGATGGGCGCTTGAAGTCGAGGTGGAACTCACTCCGGTGGCGGGACCCGGCATCACCCAGGTGAAACTCGATACCCCGCAGGGGCTCATCTCCCTGACCCGGCCTGATGGAGCCGTGGCCACCCTGTCGCGCCCGGACGTGCCGGACTCCACGATCGCGCTTCCCCGGCGCGGTCTCCCGGACCTCCTCAGCGAAGAGCTCCGGCGTCTCGACCCCGACGAGGTCTACGGCGATGTGCTGCGATCCCTTGGCAGCCCGTCCAGCGGTGACGCCTCAGGCGGTGATGCGTGACCCCGCCCCAGGTGGTGGTTCTCGACGATGAGGACGCTGTTGCCGTAAGCGTGGCCGAGGCCTTGGCCGCGCGGCTCGCACTCCCCGGAGTCCACCATGCCGTGCTCACGGGCGGTGGTGTGGGGACCAGGGTGCTCACCGAACTCCTCAAGCGCTCGACGACCATCGACTGGGATCGCGTGCATCTGTGGTGGAGCGATGAGAGGTTCCTGCCAGCAGGTGACCCTGAGCGCAATGAGACCGGGGCCCGCGCGGCACTCATCGATGCCATTCCTATTCCGCCCCCCAACGTGCACCCCATGCCTGCGGACGTGGGCCAGGGAGCCGCGCAGGCGGCACTCGCCTACGCGGACGAATTGGCTCGGGAGTCACATGACGGCTTCGTGCCGGATTTCGACGTTGTCCTATTGGGGATGGGTCCCGAGGGCCATGTCGCGTCGCTCTTTCCCGGCATGCCCGCGCTCCATGATGCGGGGTCGGTCGCGGCTGTCGAGGACTCGCCCAAGCCTCCGCCGACGCGTGTGAGTCTCACGCTTGCCGCGATTCGCGCCGCCGGCGAAGTCTGGGTGGTCGCAGCGGGGGCCGCGAAGGCTGAGGCTGCCGCCGCAGCAGTCGCCCCGGGCACGTTGCCCGATGCGGTGCCTGCAGCCGGGGCTCGCGGCCGGGAGGCGACCGTGTTTTGGCTGGATCGCACCGCAGCCGCCGAGCTTTAGGGACTAGCGCCGACGCAGCTTCTCCAGGGCTTCCTCGAGAATGGCGGCCCCGTCAGCGTCGCTGCGTCGCTCCTTCACGTAGGCCAGGTGCGTCTTGTAGGGCTCGATCTTGGGAGGCGCCGGGGGTGCTTGCTCATCCTGACTCGCCGGCCATCCACAGCGCGGGCAATCCCACGACTCAGGGACGGGCGCATCCGCAGCAAAACTGGGTGTCGTCTCGTGGCCGCGGGCGCACCAGAACGTCACGAAGATACGAGGGGCGGTTTCGCCACGCTCAGCCTCGCCCATGGGACCCGCTCCCACACGGCTGCCACGGATAGCACTACCACCGGCCACAGGACCTCCCAGAACTCAGCGAGCAAGACGACACGGACATGGTCAGGTGCCTGTGCGAACGAGCAGGCCTACGGCCACGATCGACGCAGCCCAAATGAGACCGATCCCGACGGTCAGCCGATCGAGATTCTTCTCGGCGACCGACGAGCCGCCGATGGAGGAGCTCACCCCGCCGCCGAAGAGGTCTGACAGGCCGCCGCCCTTGCCGCGATGCAGCAGGATGAGAACGACGAGCAGGACACTCGTGATGACGAGCAGGATCGCCAGTGCGATGACCAGGACGGTCGTCACGAGCACTCCCCTCTCCAGGAATCCGGGTGGCCCCGGTGACCGGCGTTGACGTTACCACGCAGGGCCCTCAGGCCCCCTCCTCCGTGGCCGCCAGCAGGCGATAGCGCACGATCCCCACAAACTCGTCGGGATCGAGGCTGGCTCCGCCCACAAGACAGCCATCCACGTCGGGCTCCGCCATGATCGCCGCGACATTCGAGACCTTGACGGAGCCGCCGTAGAGGATCCTGACGCCTTCGGCGACATCCCCGTATCGCTCACGCAGGAGTCCACGGATCGCGCCGCACACCTCCTGTGCATCGGCCGGCGTAGCCACTTCCCCCGTGCCGATGGCCCAGACGGGTTCGTAGGCGATAACAACCGAGGCGAGCGCCTCGGGTGCCATCTCGTCCAGTCCGGCTGCCACCTGCTGGAGGACGTGCGCAACCTGGCGGCCCTGCTGGCGCACGTCGAGACCCTCACCGACGCACAGGATCGGGACGAGGTCATGACGGCGGGCGGCACGGACCTTGGCTGCGGCGACATCGTCCCCCTCCGCGTGGGCTTCTCGCCGCTCGCTATGTCCCACGAGCACGAAGGTGCAGCCGAGCTTCGCCAGCATCGCGCCGGAGATCTCGCCAGTGAAGGCCCCCGAGTCATGGACCGAGAGGTCTTGAGCTCCGTAGGCGATGCGATAGCCGTCACCATCGATCAGGGTCTGCACCGAGCGAAGGTCCGTGAAGGGCGGGAACACGGCCACATCAACGGCGTCGAAGTCGGCATCCTTCAGCGCGAAGGCCAGCTTCTGCACGAGGGCGATCGCCTCGAGATGGTTGACGTTCATCTTCCAGTTGCCCGCCATGAGCGGGCGCCGAGCCTCAGTCACGCTGATCCCTCCTCGAGTACTGCAAGCCCCGGCAGGACGCGGCCTTCGAGCAGCTCGAGGCTTGCTCCGCCTCCCGTCGAGATGTGGCTGAAGCGGGTCTCGTCGATCCCCAGGGCACGAATGGCAGCGGCTGAGTCCCCTCCGCCCACCACCGTGAACGCCGTCGTCGAAGCCATCGCTTCAGCGACCACGCGTGTGCCCTCCGCGAACGCGGGGATTTCGAAGACTCCCATGGGACCGTTCCACACGATCGTGCGCGCGTCGGCGAGCGCAGCCGCGTACGCCCTGGCGGTATCGGGGCCGATGTCGAGGCCCATCCAGTCCGGGGGGATCTCCCCCACGCCCACGACGCGCGTCGGAGCGTCGGCTGAGAACTCCGGGGCGATGACCACGTCCACCGGCAGCAGAATCTCCACTCCGTCTCGACGTGCCCGATCCGTGATCTCGCGCACGGTCGGGACAAGATCTTCCTGCAGCAGGGAGGTCCCCACGGAGAAGCCTTCAGCCTTGAGGAAGGTGAAGGCCATCCCGCCGCCGATGAGGATGCGGTCCACACGCTCGAGGAGGTTACCGATGACCGCCAGCTTGTCCGACACCTTGGCTCCGCCGAGCACGACGACGTACGGACGCTCGGGATCGCGAAGCACGCGGGAGAAACTCGCAATCTCAGCCTCGACGAGCATGCCGGGCGCGTGGGGCAGGAGGCGGGCGATGTCGGTGACAGACGCCTGCTCCCGATGCACGACACCAAATCCGTCGCTCACATACGCGGTCGCCCACGCGGCCCATTCCCGGGCCAGGGCGGATCGCTCCGCAGAGTCCTTGCTCGTCTCGCGAGGATCGAAGCGGACGTTCTCGAGCAGGGCCACGTCACCGTCCTCGAGGCTGGCCACTGCCTGCGCTACGGCATCGCCGGTGACCGCAGGAATGAATGTCACGGGTGCACCCAGGATTTCGCCCAGTCGGATCGCCACCGGCGCGAGAGAGAGATCAGTGTCCACCGCGCTGCGGGGCCGGCCCAGATGGGCGACCACGACGATGCGCGCGCCGCGGGCCCGCAGCGCCTCGATGGTCGCCACACTCGCCCGGATACGACCGTCGTCCCCGATGACGACCGTGTCGCCTTCGCGCGCAAGTGGGACGTTGAGATCGCAGCGCAGGAAGACCACCTGACCAGCGACGTCGAGTTGCGCGAGCCGGTCGCTCACAGGCGGGCGCCCACGTACTGCGTCAGGTCGATCAGTCGGTTGGAGTAGCCCCACTCGTTGTCGTACCAGCCGACCACTTTGACCATGGTGCCCATCGAATTCGTCAAGCCTGCATCGAAGATCACCGAGGCGGGGTCGGTCACGATGTCCGACGACACGATCGGATCCTCGGTGTAGCGAAGGATGCCTGCCAGCGCGCCCTCGCTCGCAACCTTCATGGCCGTGTTGATCTCCTCCACCGTCGCAGGACGCGCCAGTTCGACAGTGAGGTCCGTCGCGGACCCCGTGGGCGTGGGCACCCGCATCGCATAGCCGTCGAGACGACCCTTGAGCTGGGGCAGCACGAGGCCGATCGCCTTCGCAGCCCCCGTCGTGGTGGGGATCATGTTGATCGCGGCCGCGCGCGCTCGACGCAGATCGGAGTGCGGGAAGTCCAGGATCCGCTGGTCATTGGTGTAGGCGTGGATCGTCGTCATCATCCCGCGGACAATCCCGAAGGAGTCGTCCAAAACCTTGGCCATGGGCGCCAGGCAGTTGGTCGTGCACGAGGCGTTGGAGATCACGGTGTCCTTGGCCGGGTCGTAGTCACCCTCGTTGACACCCATCACGATGGTGATGTCCTCGTTCTTGGCTGGCGCAGAGATGATGACCTTCTTGGCTCCGGCGTCGATGTGGGCACGGGCCTGAGCGCCGTCCGTGAAGTGCCCGGTGGACTCGATCACGATGTCGACACCCAGCTTCGACCACGGCAGCGCAGACGGATCCTTCTCGGCCGTGACCGTGATGGTCCGACCGCCCACGGTCAGCGTGCCGTCGCCGTACCCGACGTCCTGAGGGAAACGCCCCAGAATGCTGTCGTACTTCAGGAGATGCGCCAGCGTGGCCGTGTCGGTGAGATCGTTGATGCCGACGACCTCGATGTCCTGGACCCCCGAGGCCACCAGGGCCCGGTAGAAGTTGCGGCCGATTCGACCGAATCCATTGATGCCGACGGTGATGCTCACGAGGCTCTCCTGAGTACGGGGCGCCGCCGCACGGCGCCGAGCAGCGGTCTCCCGCAACCCTACCGTACGCGTTTACAGACCCTCAGGAATCGAGCTCGGCCTGAAGCTCCGCCTCGAGCGCGTCGATGTCTGCCTCGGCCAAAGCCGCGTCCGTGCCGGGGAGCCCAAGCTCAGCCGCCCGCTTGTCCGCCGTGGCCAGGAGCCGCCGGATTCGGCCCGCTACGGCGTCCTTGGTCATGGGGGGGTCTGCGAGGGCGCCCAGCTCCTCGAGGCTGGCCTGGCGGTGCTCCAGGCGCAGGCGGCCCGCCTCCGCCAGGTGGTCCGGGATGTCCTCGCCCAGGATCTCCATGGCCCGGCGCACGCGAGCGCCAGCCGCGACGGCCGCTCGGGCTGACCGGCGCAGGTTGGCGTCGTCGAAGTTGGCCAGGCGGTTGGCGGTGGCTCGCACCTCCCGGCGCATCCGGCGTTCCTCCCAGACCAGCACCGAGGAGTGGGCACCCATGCGGGTGAGCATGGCGCCGATGGCATCGCCATCCCGGATGACGACGCGATCGACACCCCGCACTTCGCGTGACTTCGCAGGGATACCGAGACGGCGGGCCGCGCCTACGAGAGCGAGGGCTGCCTCGGGCCCGGGACAGGTGACCTCGAGCGCAGCAGACCGGCCAGGTTCGGTGAGGGATCCATGAGCGAGGAAGGCGCCGCGCCACGCTGCTTCCGAGTCGCACACTCCCCCGGACACCACTGCCGGCGGCAGGCCACGCACGGGACGCCCGGATCCGTCGACGAGACCGGTCTGGCGTGCCAGGTGCTCTCCCCCGGATACGACACGCACGACGTAACGCTGCGCCTTGCGCAGTCCGCCGGCCTGCACGATGGCGATCTCGCTCTCCTGGTTGTAGACCTCCGTGAGGTCCTTACGCAGACGACGCGCGGTCGCACCCGCATCGAGGTCTGCTTCCACCACGATCCGCCCGGCCACGATGTGCAGGCCACCGCCGAAGCGGAGAAGAGAGGAGACCTCTGCCTTGCGGCAGCACGACTTCGTCACGGGCAGACGGCTCAGCTCGTCTTTCACCTCAGCAGTCATGGCCACCGCGCCATCCTGCCATGAGGGGTTCGGTGGCCGCGCCTGCTACTGGATCAGGCCCTGGAGGGCCTCCGTGAGGCGGCCGGGATCGTGATGGCCGGATCCCGCGAGGACGTCCGCGATGACGACGCGCGCTCCCAGGCTCCTGGCTGTCCGCTCGAAGCCCTCCATGTCGTCCACGCTGCGCGGATCCACGATGATGGCGTCCAGCGGGATGTCGTGAGCGAGCATCGCCCACGTCTCCAGGTGGCGCACCGCGGTGAAGCCCTCGGTCTCTCCGGCCTGGGGTCCGGCGTTGAGCACGAGGATGCGTTGAGCAGAGGTCTCCCGCAGTGCCACCGCCATGTCCGGCACAAGGATGTGTGAGAGCACGCTCGTGAACCATGACCCGGGGCCGATGACCACGTGCGAGGCACCCCGCACGGAAGCCACGGCCTCGGGACAGACCCGGGGGTCTGCTGGCCTCAACCTGAGCGAGATGAAGCGCCCACGCGCCGCCGTCAGGCGCGCCTGGCCCCGCACCTCGACGATTGCCCCGCCATCCGCTTCGATGTCGGCAACGAGTTCGACCGGCTCCAGGCAGTTGGGCAGCACCCGACCCCGAGCGCCAAGCACGAGGCCGAGCCTGTCCAGGCCCGCCACGAGGTCACCGGTCTCCTCCCACAGCGCGACCAGGATGAGATTGCCGAGCGCGTGACCCTCGACATCGCCGGTCCCGCCGAATCGGTGCTGAAGCACACGCGTCCATAGCCCCTCCTCAGCGAGGGCGGCAAGCGCCATTCGAAGATCACCGGGTGGGGGTACGCCGAGATGCGTGCGTAAGCGTCCGCTGGATCCCCCGTCGTCACCTGTGCCCACGATGGCTACTGGCTCGGCCCCCAGGCCCCGCAGGGCCCGGAGAGTGACCGCGAGCCCGTGGCCGCCACCGAGGGCCACGACGGACACGGTCATTCCCGCCCGAGATCGCGGTGCACCACGACGGACTCGATGTCCTGTGCGCCCAATCGAGCCGCGACCTCCTCGGCCAAGGCGACGCTGCGGTGCTTCCCACCCGTGCAACCGACAGCCACTGTGACGTAGCGTTTCCCCTCACGCAGATAGCCGTCGGCCATGATGTCGAGCAGCCGGACCGCTTCGGCGAGGAAGCTGTCGGCGGCCGGGGCATTCAACACATACTCCTGCACATCGCTGTCCAGCCCGGTCCGCTCGCGGAGGCTATCCACCCAGTGCGGATTGGGCAGGAATCGTGCGTCGAGGACCACGTCCGCGTCCACAGGGATGCCGTACTTGAATCCGAAGGACATCACTGTGGCACGCAACGGGGCGGCCTCACCGCCGAACGCCGCCTCGACACGATGCCGCAACTCGTGCACGTTGAGTTGGCTCGTATCGACGACGAGATCTGCATCGGCGCGCAGCCCAGCGAGGGCCAGCCTCTCCCGCCTGAGACCGTCCACGAGCCGCTCACCTTGCTGGAGGGGGTGCGGACGTCGATTGCTCTCGAAGCGCCGCACGAGACTCTCATCCGAGGCCTCGAGGAAGAGAATGCGGACATCCCTGCCCTCGTCGCGCAAGCGCGTCAGCGAACGCTGGGTGTCTCCAAAGAACCGTCCACCGCGCACATCGACCACGACAGCCACGCGTGCGACTGCACCGTCCTGTCCGAGTGCGCGCACCGTCTCCGGGATCAGGCTGGGGAGCAGGTTGTCGACGACAAACCAGCCGCAGTCTTCGAGTGCGCGCGCCGCCGTGGACCGGCCCGCCCCGCTCATCCCCGTGACGAGGACCACCTCAGCGACACCGGCTTCCGGCTGGTCCATGCTCATGCCTGCACCTCCGGAGACAGCATCTCACTCGACTCGGCCCCGTCTTCGGACGCTGCAACCCCTTCGTCAAGTGTCGCGCGGATGCGCTCAGCGAGGCCAGGTCCGATGCCCGCGACGGCTTGGAGTTCATCCGAGCTCGCCCGACGGATCGCAGCAACGGAACCGAAGGCGCGCATGAGCGCCTTGGCCCTCTCCGGCCCTAGACCTGGCACGTCGTGCAATGCGCTGCGCGTCGTCCGCTTCCGAGTCCGTCGTTGATATCGAATGGCAACCCGATGGGCCTCATCGCGCATGCGCTGCAGGAGATAGAGGCCCTCGCTGCCTCGCGGAAGGATCACTGGCTCCGGGACAGAGGGGATCCAGATCTCCTCCAGTCGCTTCGCGAGACCGATCACCAGGACCCCCTCGACCTCCCGCTCCTCAAGGGCCGCTTGCGCCGCCTTCACCTGGGGGGCGCCCCCATCGATGACGAGCAGCTGCGGCCGGTAGGCGAAAGCCTTGCGCTGGGGCTCATCCGCCTCCGGAACAGTCGGCCGGAAGCGCCGCAGGACGATCTCGCGGACGGCTGCCGTGTCATCGCGTGCGCCCTCCTCGGAGATGCCGAAGGTGCGGTAGTCACG
>JBMOIL010000025.1:0-20637 GCA_049317345.1 Candidatus Nanopelagicales bacterium | reverse complement strand
GTCTGGAACTGCCGGTGCGTGCGCTCCGGTCCCAGTCGCGGTGCGGTGAGCTCGGACTGCCAGGCGTCGTACTTGGACCAGTAGGGCTCGAAGTTCGCGATCACGCCGAGCTCGGCGAAGCGCGGCAGGTCGGGGGGATCCACGAGTTGGGTGTGCACGATGATCCACCGGCGGTCGCGTGGCGGATTCACTCTCGCAGCGTTCTCCATGGAGTCCAGGGCCATCCGCACGCCCGCATCGCCGATGGCGTGGATGTGCGCGGTGAAGCCCATGGCATCGATGGCGGTCACGGCCTCGGCCATCTCGCCGGGCTCCCAGTTGGGCATGCCCTTCCAGTGCGGGCAGTCGCAGAAGGGCTCGAGCATGGCACTGGTCGCAGATTCGATGACGCCATCAGCGAAGAACTTGATCGTGTGGCTCGTGACGGACGGTCCACCGTCGCGCTCGACGCGCTCACGTGCGGCGGCAAACTGACTGAGTTGGTCCCGCCATGAGTTGGGATCGGCCCACAGCGCCAGGTCAATGTCTGTGTGAAGGATGCCCTGAGCCGAGGCAGTCAGCCATGTATCCACGTCACCGGGCTCGACCCATGCGTCCTGCACCCAGGTAATACCTGTCGAGGCGAAGCCGCTCATGGCGAAGTCGACGGCGCTGAGCACCATGGATGCGGGGGGTGTCGGGAGCAGGTTGTAGACGGGACGCCAGGCGCCCCACTCGCGCAGCGTGCCCGTGGGCATTCCGTCGCTGCCGAGCACGATCTCACCGTCGTGCGGCTGCGCGACGCCTTGGCCGTAGCCGACGCGGCGCAACGCCTCGGAGTTGACCCAGACGGTGTGATAGTCCGTTGCTCGGAGGACGACCGGACGGTCGGGTACCGCGGCATCGAGCCAGCTCGCGTGGAAGATTCCCTCGGGCGCGAGCGCGTGATCGAATCCCTCTCCGCGCACCCACTCCATCTCGGGATGCTCCCGCGCCCAGGTGCCGACGGCCGCCGCGATGTCCTGGGGCGTGGCGTGGTCGCGCACCGGGGCAAACTCACGCTCGAGTCCCCCGAAGATGGGGTGGACGTGTCCATCCGCGAAGGCCGGTGCCACGAATCCGCCGCCGCCGTCGATGACCTCGTCGGCGGGCAGGCGCCGCGCCGTCTCACCGAGTGCAACGATGCGGCCGTCCACCATGAGGACCGCATCGGAGGAGTAGACGGTGCCGTCGGGGAGCCGGTGGCCTGTCCACGCGGTGGCGTTCTCTATGCGCGTGCTCGTCACGATCTTCCTTCCGAGGTGGCTGATGCAGGAGAGTTGACGGGCCCGGGGGTCCGGGCCCGTCAACTCGGTGTCCTACTTCTTGAAGTTGGTCCAGACCTGGTCGTAGAGGTCGATGGCCTCCACAGAGCAGCCCGGGACGGGTGCAGCCAGTGGCTTGAACTCCTCCGGAATGACCACGGCCGGGTTAGCACCGAGCTCTGCGGTCATGAACTCCGAAGAGCCGGTGATGCCGTTGTCGTAGCCGACGAAGTTCGTCGCCTCACCGATGTTGGCCGGATCCATCATCCAGTTGATGAAGATCTTGGCGTTGTCGATGTTCTGCGCACCCACGGGGACAGCGAAGTTGTCCGACCAGAGCGTGATGCCCTCTGCGGGGTACACGTACTGCAGGTTCGCATTGTCGGCCTGCGCTCTGGTGAAGGCGCCATTCCACATCATGTGCATGGTCTGTTCGCCTGAAGCCATGCGACCGATCACGCCGTCGGAGTTGATGACGGCAAGGCCCGGCTTCCATCCGGCGAGCAGCTCCTCCACCTTGATGTAGTCGTCGCGATTCGTCGAGCACGGCTGCGATCCGACGGCACGCAGGGCGGCGTGGATGACCTCAACCTGGTCGTTGAGCGTGCCGATCTTGCCGGCCGCGGGACTGTTGGCGTCGAAGAAGTCCGCCCATGATGTGACCTCCACGCCGGCCTTGGTCGGGTCGTATGCGATGCCCGTCGTGCCGTACATGTAGGGCGCTGAGTACAGGCGGCCCGGATCGAAGTACACGTCCATGAATTCCGGCTTGATGTACTGGCCGTTGGGGAACGCCGCGGGATCGACCTCCTGGAGGAGCCCGAGCTCGATCATCTGAGCGACCATGTAGTCACTCGGGACGATGACGTCGTAGTTGGCTCCACCGGCCTGCAACTTGGCGAGCATCGTCTCGTTGGAATCGAAGTTGTCGAGATTGACGGTGATGCCGGTTTCCGACTCGAAGCGGTCGAGCAGCTCCGGAGAGATGTAGTCGGTCCAGTTGTAGAGGTTCACCTCCCCGCCGTTGGGCGTGGGGAAGTCACCCGCCGGAGCCTCCGGGCTTGCCGCATCCGAGGCTGCTGCCGATGATGCCGGCGCACTGCTTGCCTCTCCGCCCCCGCCGACGGTGGTCTCACCGCCGCACGCGGACAGAGCGAGGATTCCTGTCATGCCGAGTGCCAGCCACATGCCGGACATTCGGCGGTTCTTCCACCATTTCATTCCTTACCTCTTCCTTCTCGCGATGATGTAGGAGATGGTCACGATAACCACGCTTACGAGCAGGAGCAGCGTGGAGAGGGCATTGACGCCCGGGGTAATGGCATTGCGAATCATGCCGAAGATGTAGACGGGCAGAGTGGTGCCCCCCGCTCCGGCGAGGAAGTACGACACGATGAAGTCGTCAAGGCTGATGATGAAGGCCAGCAGCGCGCCCGCCACGATGCCAGGAGCCAGCAGGGGCAGTGTGATGCGGCGGAAGATCACCCATTCGTTGGCTCCCAAATCAGCCGCTGCCTCGTAGACCGCGAGGTCCACGGAGCGCAGTCTCGCTCGAATCGGCAGCAGTGCGAAGGGAATGCAGAAGGCAGTGTGCGCCAGGGTGATGGCGTCCACGCCGAGTGGGAAGCGGATCTGGACGAAGAGGGCAAGAGTGCCGATAGCGAAGACGATCTCGGGGATGACCAACGGTGCCATGATCAATGACCAGGCCACGGTCTTGCCCGCGCGAGCCATCCGCAACAGGCCGATGGCCAGCCCCGTGGCGAAGAGGACTGACAGGACAGTCGAGATGCTTGCCACTCGAAGCGAATTGATGACGGCGCGCTGGATGTCGTCGTTGCTGAGCACATCGGCGTACCACTCGAGGCTGAATCCCTTCCACACCGTGACGACGCGGTTGCTGTTGAAGGAGTAGCCGACCACGAAGACGAGCGGGATGTAGAGAAAGCCGAACACGATTGCGGCCATTGGCCCAAAGAGCGGGAAGTTCTTGAGCGACGCCCCTGTGCCTCTTGGAGACTTCATAGCAGCGACTCCAGGCTCTGCTGTGAGCCGCGTTTGCTCGAACGTCGTGCGATCACGGCGAAGGCAACGAGGGCGAGCATGACAATGACGAGGACCATGACGGACAGCGCAGCCCCGAAGGGCCAGTTGCGGGACGCCCCGAATTGCGCGGCGATGACGTTGGCAATCATCGATGTCTTTCCGCCGCCGAGGAGCTCCGGTGCGAGGTAGGAGCCGAGGGCCGGGATGAAGACCAGGATGAAGCCCGCAATGACACCGGGGCGGACCGCGGGCAGGACGATGCGGCGCAGCACGGTGAGCTTGGTGGCACCGAGATCGTAGGCGGCCTCCGCGAGCCTGAAGTCGAAGCGCTCCGCACTCGCATAGATCGGCAGGATCATGAAGGGCAGGAAGGAATAGACCAGGCCCACGATCGTCGCGAAGGGCGTGTAGAGCATGGGCAGGGGCTCCGCGAGGATGCCCAGGCCGGTGAGCGCGCCGTTGATGGGCCCGTTGTCGTTGAGGATGATGACGAAGGCGTAGGTGCGGATGAGCAGGCTCGTCCAGAAGGGAATGGTCACGAGGAAGACGAGCAGCGTGCGCCACTTCGGAGGCCGGGTCGCGATCCACAGTGCAATCGGCACCGATAGGACCAGGCAGACCACGGCCGTGATCAACGAATACAGCACGGAGTTGAAGAAGATCTGCAGGTAGGTGGGATCGAAGGTGCGCTCACCGCTGAGCGACTCCCGATAGAAGAGTTCGATGTACGGCTGGATCGTGAACTCCCACTTCACACCGACGCCGAGCTTGGCACGGCTGAGGAAGGAGAAGATGACGATGATCACGAGCGGGGCGAGCACAAGGGCGACGAGGTACGCGAGTCCGGGCAGTCCGGCCCACCAGGACCCCTGACCGGCGCGTGCCCGCGTGCTGCCCTTGGCCATCAGGCGTCCACAATCCTCACCGAACCGGGGCGGAAGGTCAGCTCGCAACGGCCACCCGTCGCCAGTCCTGCGGCGCTGGCCGCCGGCTGGCGCGCTGAGATCGTGGCCTCGCCGACCTGCACGACTGCGTGGAGGTCACCACCGATGAACGTGGCATCGACGATGGGGAAGCGACCCTGCGGATCGGCGCTGATGACCACGTCCTCGGGACGGACCGCAGCGACGCTGCGCGAGGCGTCGGCAGCGGGGGAGTCCGAGGCCCATGCATCTGCAGGGATCACGCCCCACCCTGCGACCTCGGCACCTGCGGCGCCCGGGATCAGAGCGAGGAGGTTGGCCTCGCCGATGAAGTCGGCCACGAACTTCGTCCGTGGCCGTAGGTAGACGTCGCGGGGTGCACCGATCTGGACGATCCGGCCCTCGTTGAAGACCGCCACCTGGTCGCCCATGGACATGGCCTCGTCCTGGTCGTGGGTGACGAGGATGAAGGTGATGTGGGTCTCCTGCTGGAGGCGCTTGAGTTCCAGCTGCATGCCGCGCCGGAGCTTCAGATCGAGTGCCGACAGGGGCTCGTCGAGTAGCAAGACCTCGGGCTCCTTGGCCAGGGCCCGGGCGAGTGCGACGCGCTGCTGCTGCCCCCCAGACAGTTGGTGTGGTCTGCGGCCGCCTAGGCCGGTGAGCTTGACGAGGTCCAGAGACTGCTCGACCTTGCGAGTGATCTCGTCCTTGGGCAGGTGGTCCATCTGGAGTCCGAAGGCGATGTTCTGCGTCACCGTCATGTGGGGGAAGAGCGCGTAGGACTGGAACACGGTGTTGACGCGTCGCTTCCAGACGGGGACCGCATCGATGCGCTCACCGCGCAGCATGATCTCCCCGGCATCGGGTGACTCCAGGCCCGCGATGCACCTGAGCAGAGTGGTCTTGCCACAGCCGGATGGCCCGAGGAGCACCATGAACGATCCATCTGCGACGTCGAGGCTGACGTCGTCGAGGGCCCTGACCTCGCCGCCCTCGGGCGTAGCGAAGGCCTTGCTCACCCCTTGCACGCGCAGCGCCGGGACGGCCTCAGTGGACACCGCTCCTCCTTGACTACCGGGGTTGACCCGGCCCTTGACTGAGCGCAGACTAACGGCGTTAGGTCACCAGCGGAAGGCTGTGATGACACCGTGATCTTGGTGGGGAGTTGCCCGTGACGGCAGCCCCGACGCGCGCGGCCGTCACCCAGGAGCGGATCGCTGCGGAAGCCCTGGCTCTCCTCGACGAAGGCCCCGACGAGACAGTCCTCACGATGCGGAGCCTGGCTGCGCGTCTCGGTGTGCAGGCGCCTTCCCTCTATGCGCACGTGAGCGGAATGGATGAGATCCACGACCTCGTGCACGCCCGCATCAACTCGACCATTGACGTCTCTGTCGTGGAGGGTTCCGTCGATCTAGCGGATCTTGCCGAGCTGGGGCGGCGCTACCGGCGTGCGTATCGATCCCACCGCGTCGCTGCATCCATCATCGTGTCGCGAAGTGTCAATCGCGATCATGCTCTGCGGGTCTACGAGGCGATCGCATCATTCCTCACTCGGTGCGGTGTCCCGCAGGTTCATGTCATGCCCCTCATGGCACTCTTCGACAATCTCGTGCTGGGCTCAGCGGTCGAGCCATTCGAGGCTGGGTTCACGGGCGTATCCAATGACTACGTGCTTCATCATCCCTGTCTGGCACGCGCACTCGAAGCAGCGGATCGCGCCCACGTCGATGACGTAGCGTTCGAATGGGGGATGTCGGCGTACGTCGAACTGGTGAGGTCCGTCGCTGCTATTCCGCGATGACGCGCATGCGATCCACGGCAGGATCCAGGCTGCCCCGCACCCAGCCGTAAGGCGAGGCTGCGGTTGAGCGGAGAAACTCGACGATGGGTTCGGTGAGGATCTCGCCGGGGAGGATGTTGGGCACCCCGGGCGGATAGGCGGCGAGCGAGTCCGCCGAGATGCGACCCACTGCTTGGGCCGCGGGCACGGCCTCGGTGGGGCTGAAGTAGGCCTCGCGCAGGTCCATGGCCCGCGTGCTGAGGGGCGGCAAATGGATGGCGGGATGCTGGCCGAGGTCCATCTCTGGCAGTTCGTGCAGGGCCGCGACGAGGTGGTCGACGTCGAGTCGGCTGCCGGCACCCACGAGACCGACGATGCAGGAGTCCGTCGCCATCTCGACGTGGATGCGGTTGCGCTCCTCGAGCAGTCGCCGCGCGACGTAGCCGGGTGTGCCCCCCGAGCGAGTGTCGACGACGATGCGCAGGGGGTCGAGGGCGATGACGTCTGGTGCTGCGTGGATGGAGGGATCCGGATCGATGAATCGTCCTCGCTCATTGAGCAGAGCCCGAGCGCGCTCGAGATCGGCGATGCTCGCTCCGATCCCGTCAAGGCCGTTGAGCTGCAGGTCACGGCGGGCGAGATCAAGTGATGCGAAAAGCAGCGCGGAGGGGCTCGTCGTCTGCACGGTGGTCATGGCCCGGTCGATGAGGGGCTCGAGCAGACCGGCGTAGGGCCCATCGGCAAGGTGCAGCATGGCGGATTGCGTGAGGCTTCCGCCGAGCTTGTGTGTGCTCGAGATCACCAGGTCGGCGCCGCTCTGGAGCGCCGAGCGGGGGAGCTCGGGGTGGAAGCCGAAGTGGCTTCCCCAGGCCTCGTCGACGACGAGCGGGATGCCGCGATCATGTGCGACCTTCGCGAGGGCCACGACATCGGCGCAGGCTCCGAAATAGGAGGGCGTGACGACGTACGCCGCGACAGCATCCGGGTGCGCGGCAAGCTGCGCGTCAAGATCCACGGCCGTTACGCCGTGTGCGATACCGAGCGCGGGATCGATCGAGGGGAGCACGAACTCCAGGCGCAGGCCAGCGAGGATGGCTCCATCGATGACCGAGGTGTGCACCGAGCGCTGCACCACGGCCGTGCTGCCGAGGGCGCGCAGGGCAAGACATGCGACGTGGTTGCCCTGGGACGCGCCATTGGTGAGGAACCAGGTGCGACGCGCTCCCCATGCCTCGGCTGCCAGTGCCATCGCCTGCTGTAGCGGGCTGGGATCGGACGATCCCGGCTCCGGCAGGTCCACACCCTCGGTGAACATCGGGATGTCCATGGCAAGGACCTCGGCGCCGGCGAGCGACGCAAGGGCACGGTGGTGCTCCGGCTGGTCCTGATGCCCGGGGACGCCGAGCCGCGTCCAGTCCCCTGACGCGTTGCGATGGAGGGCGTCGGCGTAGGGGGCGGGGGGTACCTCGGTCACACCCCTATCCAATCGTTCGGGCCTTTCGTCCTGCGGCGACCCCCCGGGTTCGCCCTAGAGGGGACGATCTGCTGGTTTCGCCCCGTTCCGTAGGCTGTCGGGACACAATGATCAGCACACGTCTACGTGAGGAGTCCCATGCGCACCACCACCCGCCGCATGCCGAAGGGCCTGATCGCCCTCGGTGCCCTCGCGGCCAGCTCGGTCCTTCTCGTCGCCTGCGGCGGGGGAAGCAGCACCACCACCAGCAGCTCCGCAGCGCCCGCGGAGTCCAGCGCCGCTCCTGCCGAGTCCAGCGCGGCTCCGGCGGAGTCAAGTGCGGCCCCGGCTGCCGTCGACGGACTCCTTGGCCAGATCCTCGAGACCGGGGTCCTGCGTGTCTCGACGGACCCGGCTTACCCGCCGCAGTCGTCGTACGACGAGGCGACAGGAGAATGGCAGGGCTTCGACATCGACGTCGCGAATGAGATCGCGACGCGCATGGGCGTCGTCACGCAGTGGGAGACGCCGTCGTGGGATGTCATCACCGCGGGCAACTGGAATGATCGCTGGGATATCTCCGTGGGATCCATGTCGATTACCGAGGAGCGTGCTCAGGTCCTCGACTTCTCGGAGCCGTACTACTTCACGCCGGCTGGCGTGGCGGTCCAGGCGGATAGTGACATCCAGTCCATCGACCAGTTGGCGGGCAAGCGGGTGGGCGTCTGCGGCGCCTGCACCTATGAGTTCTACCTCAACCGCACCCTTGCCATCCCCGGCTTCAATTTCGAGTTCCTCGTTCCGGAGGATGTCGAGATCGTCACCTATGACACCGACTCCACCGCCCTGCAGGATCTCAAGCTCGGTCGCGTCGATGCCGTCGTCTCGGCGGTGCCGACGATCGAGGAGGCAATCAAGAAGGGCCGCGAGATCCGCCTCGTCGGTGACCCGGTCTTCCTGGAGCCGCTCGCCGTCGCTGCTGACAAGAGTTCGTCGCTCTCGGTGACGAGCCTGATAGCCGAGATCAACTCGATCATCGCGGTGATGCACGCCGATGGCACCCTCAGCGAGCTGTCGATGAAGTGGTACGGCGTCGACATCACCAAGGGCCCGGGCGCCTGACCGTCGATGTCTGATTCCTCGACTCGCGAGGCCGCGTCAGCGGCACGGCCTCGCGGAGTCCGTGGAGGCTGCGAGCCTGGCCATTCCCTTCCGCATCAAGGTCGCTGCGGTCTGGGCAGTCATCTTCGCCTTCCTCGCTTTTGCGTTCTTCCGCAGTGGCTTCGACCTTGCGTGGATGATCGACAAGGCCCCCGCGATCGTCCGGGGCGTCTGGGTGACGATCCTCTTCTCGGTCATCGCCATCATTGCGGCGACGATCCTTGCTCTGCTGGGTGCGCTGGGGCGTATCTCCAAGAACCCCATCGCCTATGGCGTTAGTGGCTTCTACACATCGTTCTTCCGCGGCACACCGCTCATCGTGCAGCTCTTCCTCTGGTACCTCGCGCTACCGCAACTGGCGATCGGGCTGCTCCCTGAGCCGTATGCCGCGTGGTTCATCTGGCCTGCCCAGGTCGCCGGCGTCGTCGGCATTGCCTTCAACTACGGCGCCTACATGACGGAGATCTTCCGCTCGGGCATCGAGGCGGTGCCTCACGGCCAGACCGAGGCGGCCGATGCGCTGGGCATGTCCTACAGCCAGCGCATGCGCAGGGTCGTCCTGCCCCAGGCGATGCGCATTGTGATCCCACCAACGGGCAACGAGTTCATCGCGATGATCAAGGACACCGCACTCATCGGACTCCTTGGCACCACGCTGCTGTGGGCAGATCCCTTCCGCGTCGCGCAGCTCACCGGCAAGGCTGATTTCCGCAATCTCGAGGCACTCATCATTGCTGCCCTCGTCTACTGGGGTCTCACCGCGATCTTCTCGTTCTTCCAGCGCAAGCTCGAGGCGCGCATGAGCAGGGGCTACGTGCGGACGGCGGTGAAGGCCTGATGACTTCACCCGTGGTTCGTGTCAGCGGCCTCCACAAGTCCTTCGGCGACCTTGAGGTGCTCAAGGACATCGACATGGACATCGACTCCGGTGAGGTGGTCGTCGTCTTCGGCCGCTCCGGATCCGGCAAGAGCACCTTCCTGAGGTGCATCAACTTCCTCGAGGAGCCCGACCAGGGTTCGATCGAGGTGGCGGGGATCGGCGTCGACGCAGGACTACCCACTCGGCATCGTCGTAGAGACATCCGCCGTCTGCGCACCCAGTGCGGCATGGTCTTCCAGCAGTTCAACCTCTTCCCGCAAATGACGGTGCTTGACAACGTCATGGAGGGTCCGCTGCGCGTGAAGGGTGAGCCCTCGGCTGAGGTCCGTGCCCGCGCAATGGAGCTGCTCAACGACGTGGGCATGGCGGACAAGGCTGACCAGCACCCAATCCGTCTCTCGGGTGGCCAGCAGCAGCGCGTCGCCATCGCGCGTGCTCTCGCTATGCGCCCCGCCGTCATGCTCTTCGACGAGCCGACCTCAGCACTCGACCCCGAGCTCATCCACGAGGTCCTGGCCGTGATGAAGCGACTCGCGGAGACGCATTCGACGACCATGGTCGTCGTCACGCACGAGATGGGCTTCGCGCGCGAGGTCGCCGATCGCCTGTGCTTCTTCCACGAGGGGGTCATCCTCGAGCAGGGCACTCCGGAGCAGATGTTCACCTCTCCTCAGCGCCCAGAGACCAAGAAGTTCCTTGACGCGGTGATCTGACCGGTCACTAGCCGCCGCGCACGGAGGCCGCAGCCATTCCCTGGCGCAATCTGTCCATAGGGGGCCGGGGAGGCAGCGATGGCGTGGGTCGATACCGCGTCTGGACTTACCTCGATTGAGGCATCGCAGCGATTACTACGCGACGGGCCCAACGAACTTCCTGTCGAGCGTCCGCACAGTCTCTTGCTCCAGGTGTGGGGCGTCGTACGGGAGCCCATGCTTCTGCTCCTGCTTGCGGCTGGCGCGATCAACTTCCTTCTCGCGGAGGCCCTCGATGCCGCAATCCTCGCCTCCTTCGTCCTCTTTGTTGTGGCTATCTCCCTTTACCAGCGCCGCAAAACGGAGAACGCGCTCGGCGCGCTGCGCAACCTGAGTGCCCCTCGAGCGCTGGTCCTCCGTGATGGAGCGCGGGTGCGCATCGCGGGGAGGGACGTCGTACCAGGTGATGTGGTGATCCTCGCCGAGGGCGACCGGGTGCCAGCCGATGGCGTCCTCGTCGAGGCCATAAACCTGACCATCGACGAGTCCGCGCTGACGGGGGAGTCCGTAGCCGTGAGCAAGTCCGCCGATGAGGCGGGGAGTGTCATGGGATCCCCGGGCGGTGATGGCACGCCGTGGGTCTTTTCGGGAACCCTGGTCGTGCGAGGCCACGGGACGGCGCGCATACATGCCACGGGAGCTTCCACCGCTCTGGGTCGTATCGGTGGTGAACTGCGCACTCTCGAGTCGCCGCGCACGCGCTTGCAGCGGGAGTTCAACCGACTCGTGTGGGTCTTTGCAGCGCTGGGATCACTAGCGGCCATCGCCGTCATCATCATCTACGGATTGACGCGCGGTAACTGGCTGGAGGCTGGGCTTGCAGGCATCACCACCGCGATGGCCGTGCTGCCCGAGGAGATCCCCGTTGTCTTCAGCATCTTCCTCGCGCTGGGGGCCTGGCGCATGTCCAAGGTGCGCGTACTGACGAGGAGACCGCCGGTCATCGAGACGCTGGGTTCAGCCACGGTCGTGTGCGTCGACAAGACCGGCACCTTGACGCGCAACGCGATGACCGTGCGAGAAATTGGCGTGAGCGACGAGACTCACGTGCTCGACGGCTCCGGAATCCCGAGCAACCTCGTCCGCCTGGTGTCGATTGCTGCATCGGCGTGCTCGGTGGATGGCGTCGATCCCATGGACAGGGCCTTCCTTGACCTGGCTGAGCGGACGCATGTCTCGACACTTCGCTCCGACTCACGGCCCGTGCAGGAGTACGCGCTCACTGATCAGTTGCGATGCGTGGGCCACGCCTGGCGGCGCCGCGATGATTCCCTCGACATCGCCATCAAGGGTGCGCCGGAGGACGTCTTGGCACTGAGTCACATGTCGCCAAGCGAGCGCGAGGGTTGGCGGCGCCGTGTCGACGTAGCCGCGGCCGATGGTTTGCGTGTCCTCGGAGTAGGGATCGCGCACCTTGAGTCGATGCGGGATCTCCCATCGACCCTGGAGGGGTTGCCGGTCGAGTTCCTCGGAATTGCTGGACTCCAGGATCCGGTCCGGGAGGGCGTGCCGGAGGCAATCGCCGTCTGCCAGAGAGCCGGTGTCCGGGTGGTGATGATCACCGGGGATTATCCGGACACAGCGCTGGCGATCGCGCGTGAGATTGGCCTAGACATCGCTCCCGGCTGCGTGACCGGTGATGCCCTGACGGCCATGGATGATGCTGAGTGCGCAAGAAGCGCGGGCCGGGTCAATGTGTTTGCGCGCATGGTGCCCGAGCAGAAGTTGAGGCTCGTGCGCGCGCTGCAGGCCGACGGTGAGGTTGTGGGCATGACAGGCGACGGCGTCAATGACGCGCCTGCCCTGCGGGCCTCGGACATCGGCATCGCCATGGGCGCGCGAGGCACAGATGTGGCTCGGGAGGCCGCGGACCTCGTGGTCATCGACGACGACTTCACCTCCATCACGGCGGGTATCCGTCAGGGGCGAGGCATCTTCGCCAACCTGCGCAAGGCGCTGACCTACGTCGTTGCGGTCCATGTGCCGATCTTCGGGATGTCCTTGATCCCCGTCATGGTGGCCGATTGGCCCATCGTCCTCATGCCGGTCCAAGTGGCGCTGCTGCAGTTCATCATTGACCCTGCCTGCTCCATCAGCTTCGAAGCCGAACCCGTCGATCCCAAAGTGATGGACGAGCCGCCCCGGGCACTTGAGTCATCGATGTTCGGTCGGCCCGAGCTCCTGCTCGCTCTCGCCCAGGGCTTGGTGGTCCTCGCTGTCGTCCTCAGCGCCTACCTTTGGAGTCTCTCGGCGGGGTATGCGGATGACGTGGTCAGGTCGTTCACGTTCGTCACGCTGGTGTCGGGGAACGCTGCGCTCATCCTCGTCAACCGGTCACGTCATGTGTCGGTGTGGGAAACCATTGTGCGTCGGCGCAACCCGACTCTCCTTTTCTTCCTGTCACTTGGGCTTGCCGTCATCACCGTGCTGATGGTGGTGCCGTGGTTCAGAGATGCACTCGGGCTCGGTGAACTCACCTTGGGCCAGTGGTTCTTTGCCGTCGGCCTAGGGCTCCTCGCGGTGGTGTGGTTCGAGGTCCTCAAGTGGATTCGCCGGCGGGAACCAAGGACATCGGTCCCGCGTCATCTTCGCTAGGGTCGGCCGGCGAAAGGGAGGGCGTGTGACCACTGATGCCGTGACTTCCGCAGGGGCAGACGAGGTAGCCCCTGCAAAGGTCCGTCACCGCGGGGCCTATCTCGAGATGCTCATCTCGAGCTTCCTTGGGCTCGCGGCCTCGCTGGTGCTTTCCATCGACGCGGTCGTCCTTGCTGCCGATCCCAATGCCGGCCTGTCGTGCAACATCTCCGAGACGATCTCCTGCGCCAAGGTCGGGATCACGTGGCAGGCAAACCTGCTCGGTTTCCCCAATGCCTTCCTCGGCCTCATCGCGGAGCCTGTCGTCATCACCATCGCCGTCGCGGGCTTGGGGGGAGTGCGTTTCCCCCGGTGGTTCATGAATTCAGCCATGGCGGTCTACGCCGTTGGACTGGGCTTCGCCTACTGGCTCTTCTTCCAGGCCTACTTCGTGATCGGCGCCCTCTGCCCGTGGTGCCTGCTCATCACGGCGACCACGACGACGGTCTTTGCGAGCCTGCTCCGGGTCAACCTGTCTGACAACACCTTCGGGCTGTCCCCCCGCGCCCACGACCGGGCGCTCTACCTCCTGCGCATCGGCGCCGATATCTGGGGCACCATTCTCATCATCGCGATCCTCGCTGCGATGGTCATCGTCCGCTATCTGTAGCGGTTGTGACGTCGGGGTAGTGCGTGCGCACCAGCTCGGGGTAGCTCCGCACGTAGTAGTTCCACATCTGCTCGCCGAAGACGGGCACGGGCGCGCCAGCGAGGCCTTCCTCTCCGCTGAGGAGCTGATCCCGGCTGGCCATGAATCCCGCATCCCGGTGACGTGGGCTGAATTCGACGGCAGACGTGAACTCCTCGTCGAGTTCGAGGGGCTCCAGGCTCGCCCGGAGATCGGGGCCGTGGAAGTACGCGGAGGAGTAGCGCTGCGACGCAGAGATGACCCTGTGGTTCGTGGCTACGAGGTAGTTGCCGGTCATGGACTGGAGCATCTCGCCGATGTTGACCACGAACGCATCGTCACGGGGCGGCACGTCAATCCACTTGCCGTGCGGGTTCTCGACCTGCAGGCCGCCGACGCCATGCTGCATGAGCAGCGTGAGGAATCCTGCGTCATGGTGGCCGTTCACTCCAGCCTCGCCTGGTGGAGAGGGCGGGTATGAGATCAACTTCATGAAGCTCAACGGCGCCTCGCCGAATCGCCGAGCGAAAGTGTCCTCATGCGTGCCCAGCCCGACGGCGATGATCCCCATCAGTCGATCGGCCAGCGCGCCGAGCGCGGCGAAGTAGTCCATGACGATCGAGCGGAAGCCGGGCAGGACATCCTCAGGAAGCCACTGGTTAGGTCCGTCGAGGCGAAGGTAGGCAGGGATGACGTCGGGCTGGCGGGCGGGATGCTCGGTCGACAGGTCGATTTGCTCCCGATAGTCCACGCGGTTGTTCGTCAGCTCCGCGCCGATACCCTCCCACCCACGGAAGTGCCGCGACGCGGACTTGGCCATGAGGGCCTTGGTGTCTTGGGGGAGAGCGAAGAACGCCTTCAGAGCGGCGAAGTAGCCATCGATGAGTCCCTGGTCGACGCCGTGGTCGACGAGCACGAAGAAGCCCACCTCGTGAAGCGCCCGCACGACATCCTGCGGCGAGCAGGTGCTCAGGGAGATCTCCGGGATCTGGGCGAAGGCGTTGTCGGTCACGACCTGGGTCTCCATGGTGGCAGCGTAGGTAGCGGCATTTCGCCCCCATGAAGCGGATCCTTGACGGGTCGGTTTACATAGGGTTATCTTCTGTAAACCATGGAGGAGACGGTGACCGCGACCTGGCGAGACGGCAAGCGCTACCTGTGGGTCTTCGGGCTCACGATGCCTCTGCTGCCTTTCCTCGCCGTGATCCTCAACTCAGCCACCGGCTGGGGTGTGTGGCTGTGGCTCGGCCCCATCGTCATCCTCGGCCTCGTCCCCCTCATTGACTGGACCGCGGGACTCGATCCTTCCAATCCACCCGATGACGTGATCAAGGCCCTCGAGCAGGACCGCTACTACCGCTGGCTCACGTATCTCTTCCTGCCGCTGCAGTACGTCGGATTCGCCTTCGCCTTCTGGTACATCGCGACGGCGGATCTCAGCACCCTCGATCGCGTGGGACTCGCCGTGACCGTGGGCTTCATCGGCGGACTCGGCATCAACACCGCTCATGAACTCGGGCATAAGAAGGAGAGCGTGGAGCGCTGGCTGTCGAAGATCGCTCTCGCGCAGACCTTCTACGGCCACTTCTACATCGAGCACAACCGCGGCCACCACGTGCGCGTCGCGACACCCGTCGACCCGGCGAGCTCGCGCGTGGGCGAGAGCTTCTACCGCTTCTGGCCGAGGACCGTCGGCGGCTCCTTCGCCAGCGCCTGGCGCCTGGAGTCTCGCCGCTACTCCCGTCGCGGCCAGCACCCCTGGCGCATCGGCAATGACGTCCTCAACGCCCTTCTCATGTCTGCCGTGCTGTGGACGGTCATGATCCTGTGGCTCGGACCGGCGATCCTGCCCTACCTCGTCATCCAGGCGGTCGTGGGATTCACGCTGCTCGAGGCGGTCAACTACCTCGAGCACTATGGACTGCTGCGCCAGATCGTGGGCGTGCCCGGCAAGGAGCGTCACGAGCGAGTGGAGCCCCGGCATAGCTGGAACTCCAACAACCTCGCCACCAACGTCCTGCTCTATCACCTGCAGCGCCACAGCGACCATCACGCGCATCCCACGCGCCGCTACCAGGCACTGCGCGATGAAAAGGGTGCTCCCGCACTGCCCACCGGGTACGCCGGGATGATCCTTCTCGCGCTCGTGCCGCCGCTGTGGAATCGCGTGATGGATCCGCGCGTCGCTGCGCACTACGACGGCGACATGTCTCTCGCCAACATCCAGCCGGCCAAGCGCGAGCGCGCTCTGCGCAGATTCCCGCCCGCCCCCGCGCGAGCGCAAGCGGTCGTCGTCGAGACCCTGCCCGGCTCCGTGGCGGTGATCACAGGGGGCACGGTCGTCGCCACGTGTCCGGGCTGTGGCTACTCCTACGACGAGCGCCGGGGAGACGCCCGCGAGGGCTTCCCCCCGGGCACGTCCTTCGCTTCGGTCCCCGACTCGTGGTGCTGCCCCGACTGCGGCGTGCGCGAGAAGGTGGACTTCCTCGTGTCGCACGCGGAGTGATCGTGACCGTCGTGGACATGGCCACGGGGGAGCGCATCCTGGCCGCTGCCGCAGAGATGACCACGGAGGTCGGTTGGTCGAGCGTGACGATGGCGGGGGTCGCGGAGCGCGTGGGCGTCAGCCGCCAAACGGTCTACAACGAATGGGGCTCGCGCGATCGCCTCGCCGAAGCCATGGTGCTGCGTGAGTTGGGAGCCTTTCTCGACGAGGTCGATGCCGGATTCGCGGCGCACCCGGATGACATGCGTGAGGGCACCGAGGCCGCCATTGGTCGCGTGCTGGATCTCGCGCGCACCAACCCCCTCCTCCGCGCCATCGTGACGGCGACTCACGGCGCGGAGACCGAGTTGCTTCCCCTCCTCACTACGCGCGCCGACGTCGTGATCGCGGTCGCTCGTGAGCGTGTGCGTGATCGCCTGGCCGCCTATCCGCGAGTGACCGCTGGTCGGCTTGACGCCACCGTCGATCTCCTCGTACGCGCGGTGCTGAGCCACGTGATGCAGCCCTCATCGGAGCCCGCTGCGGTGCCGCAGGAGCTCGCGGACTCGGTCACGCGCCTGCTCGTCGACTAGGTGCCGCTCAGGCGCGAATAACGGTGCCCTTGCGCAAGGGCAGGAGGACCGGGATCTGCGCGAGGGCGACGATGGCCAGCACGACGTACACCAGCGTCCAGGAAGCCGCGGCATCGAGCAGTGCTCCCGCGATCGTCGGTCCGATGGCCGCGAGGAGATAGGTGACGGCGAAGGCCATGGCCGTGAGACGGGCCGCTGACGGAGCGTCGGGAGAGAACTCGCTCAGCATCGATAGGCCGATGGTGAAGCCGCCGGCATTGGTGAATCCGAAAAGGAACAGCACGAGGACCGTGAGGAAGCCGGGCGTGTAGGCAAGGCTCAGCAGGCAGAGCGTCGTCACGACGACAGTGGCCGCCCACACGAGCCGGCGACCGGGCAGCCGCTGGGTGAGCCAGGGCATGAGGAGCGCCGCCACGATTTGCGATGCGGTGAAGAGCCCGAAGAGCAGGCCACCCTCCTCGGTCGTCCAGCCACGTTCGTCGAGTGAGGGAGCGATCCACGCGAGTGCGGTGTAGAAGACGAGGGAGTTGATGGCGAGGTACGCCGTCAAGGCCCAGGCAAGCGGCTGCCGCCAGGGGAGTGCGCGCAGCGAGATCGCCCCGACGGTGCGATCGCTCGCGTGTCGACGATAGGGCGATTCGACGAATGTCCAGAGCAGGAAGGCGACGATCGCCGGGAGCGCCCAGATGGCGAGGCCCCACTGCCAGGATCCTGTGGCCATCGCGATGGGCACGGTGAGGGCTGCGGCGAGCGCGGCACCGGTGAACATCGACGCTGTCCACAGTCCGGTGGCCGCACCGGTGGATCGTGGGAGGTCCTCGCGCACGATGGCCGGGACGAGCCCCGAGGCGAGCGCGATGCCGAGGCCGCCGAGGAATGCCGTGATGAAGAGCACGAACGGTACGCCTGCGGCGAGCCGCCCCGCGCTCGCGAGGATGAGGACGCCGAGTGCGAGCCACACGGTCTGCGGTCGGCCGAGCCGCTGGGCCAGCCAAGGCACGATGAGTGCGGCAAGGCCCATCACGATCACCGGCAGGGTCGTGAGGAGACCCATCGTCGTGTCGTTCCAGCCGGTGACCTGCTGGATCTCAAGGGTGAGGGGCGGAATCGCCGTGAGTACTGCACGCAGGTTGAGTGCGACAAGCGCGAGCGTCGCCAGAAGCAGCCACGTGGGAGTGCTCGTGCGCCTCGACACCGCCCGAGACTACCCCTGAGCCGCTAGGTCAGTACGGCGCTCAACTCGGCGAGGCGTGTGCGCGTGAGGGAGTACCACGTCCAGTAGCCGCGCTTTTCGGATTCGACTATCCCCGCCTCAGCGAGGATGCGCAGGTGGTGGCTCACGGTGGGCTGGCTGACACCGATCTCGTCAGCGATGTCGCAGACGCAGGCGGCGCACTCCGGGCTCGAGCGCAGCAGCGCGAGGATCTGAAGGCGCGTCGCATCGGCGACGGCCTTGAGCAGTGAGGCGAGTTCCTCGGCTGCTTCGCGATCGATGGGTGCCCCCAGGCCCGCCGGGCAGCAGGAGGGCCCGCGGCTGGGCTTGACGTTCACGCGACCTCCTGGGTGAAGCCTCGGCAAATCATATTGACATATGTCTATTTAGTTGCCAGGTTGCAGTCATGGGGTTCCCGCTGTCAAGGCGCCTTGCCGCCGAGTTCCTCGGCACGGCTCTCCTGGTGGCCGCTGTCGTCGGCTCCGGGGTCATGGGCGCGCTCCTCTCAGACGATCTCGGCGTTGTCCTCCTCATCAACGCGGTGTCCACGGGGGCCGCCCTGGGTGTCCTCATCTGGATGCTGGGCCCGATCTCAGGAGCGCACTTCAATCCGTGCGTGACCGGTGTGGAAATGGTGCGGAGGGAGATCCGCTTCGGCGAGGGTCTGCTCTACATCGTCGCCCAGGTCGCCGGCGCCGTTGCCGGTGTCGCGCTTGCCAATCTCATGTTCGCGCTCCCCGCATGGCACACCTCAACCAACGTCCGCGAGGGAGGACCGATCTGGCTGGGCGAGATCGTGGCGACGGCGGGCCTGCTCCTGCTCATCGGGGCACTCACGCGCACGGGCAATGGCCGCCTCGGAGCGATCCTGGTGCCGGCCTGGATCGGGTCGGCGTACTTCTTCACCTCGTCGACGTCGTTCGCCAACCCGGCGGTGACTATCGGCCGCAGCCTCACCGACACCTTCGCGGGTATCGCTCCGGCGTCTGTGCCCTACTTCATCGCATTTCAGATCGTGGGAGCTGCGGTGGGTGCAGCACTCACCGAGGTGCTCTATCCCCGGCGAGGCGTCACCCCGGAGCCTCTCGACCTGCCTTATCCCATCCACGGAGATGAGCCAACCCCTCCCGAAAGGAAATCCTCATGAGCGACCAGCCCACCGTGCTCTTCGTCTGCGTGCACAACGCCGGCAGGTCGCAGATGGCGGCCGGCTATCTGCGAGCACTCGGTGGCGATGCCGTGAGAGTGCTCTCGGCGGGCTCGGCACCGGGTGGCGCAGTCAATCCCACGGCAGTCGAGGTCATGGCCGAGGAGGGGATCGACATTTCGGAGGCGATACCCACGTTGCTCACGGCGGAGTCCGTCGTGGAGTCGGATGTCGTCATCACGATGGGCTGCGGTGATGCCTGCCCGATCTTCCCTGGCAAGCGCTATGAGGACTGGGTGCTCGACGATCCAGCCGGACAGGACGTTGACGCCGTACGCCGCATCCGTGATGAGATCCGGGAACGCATTGTCACGTTGCTGAGTGAGCTGGGGATCGAGCCGCGATCGTCGCGGCGCTGACGCGATCCACCGCACGCCGCAGACGTCGTTCACGCTCAGCTCGGTCACGAGCGGTGATGCGCAGTGTCGCCGGCATCTCCTTGGCAGCGAGCCGCAGGCACGTCTCCGGATTCGGATCCATGTCGTCAGGCAGGGACAGGGTGATGGCGTAGTCGAGGATGTCGCTCGGCCACCCCTGGATGCGCTCGAAGAGCGCGAGCCTCTGGACTGCGTCGAAGGCTGGAGCGATGAGTCGCGCCTGACCCTGGTGGGCCACGAGGTTGACGACCGGCGTCGGCCAGCCCTCGGCGAGGAGGTAGACCGCACCGTCCACCGGCGTGAAACCGGTGGTGCGGATCGATGGGGATTCGCCGACCGCATGGAGCCACGCCGACGACACGATCACGTCACCGCGGGGACGTCCCAGTAGCGCGACGGCAGTAGCCGCCTGCTGGGCGGCGCGTTGGCTTCGGGCCAAGGCTTGCGGCGCTTCTGAGCCGAGGAGAGCCTGGGCGCAGTCGCGGGAGTAGCGCAACAACTGACTGTCCACACACGAATGCCACACGCCTCAGGTGGATCCCACTTGCCGGTGGGATGAACTCTGTATGAAGTAGTACTTTCGCCTAGATCAGTGACTCGATGCGGGTGTGCGCTGCACGCAGCCCGGCATAGCGAACTTTCTGGACATCATCGGGCACGAGACCGACCTGCTCAGCGGTGAGCCGCATGGCTTCGAGTCGCTCCTCGATCGTGGGGGTTGGGTCACCGACGCCGGCGGCCAGGTCTGCGCTCACGAGGATGTCGGCGTCGACGCCCGTGACGACCTCGATGACGCCTAGGTGGTGGCCCACGCCGTAGAACGGGGCCTCCAGGGCGGCAAGACTGTGGTGGGCGACGAGGCGCACGATCCGTTCAGGCCAGTCCTCCCCCATGAGCAAGAGCGCGCCGTCTAGGGGGTGAAAGCCGGTCCGCCTCAATGGGGGGGCGTAGCCGATGTCATGTAGCCATGCAGCCGCCACGACGTCCGTGACTCCGCTCCCAGGGATGTGATGGGCGAGCACAGCGGCCCGCCTCGCCGTGCGGGCGCTGTGCTCGAGGAGCAGGGGGTCATTGCTAAGGACCTCAGCTGCCCTTGTGCGCGCACGGCTAACGATGGGGGCTTCGGCAGCGGGCACCCGCATAGTGTGACCTGCCACCAAGAGCGATGCGCGCCATATGGACGTCGCCGTGACGACATTCACATGACATATATTGTTTACTT
>JBMOIL010000024.1:0-20721 GCA_049317345.1 Candidatus Nanopelagicales bacterium | reverse complement strand
CACGTCGTCGTACTTCAGGACGTCCTTGCGGATCTCGAAGTTCTGCGCCTCGACCGAAGTCTGCGCGGACCGGATGGCATTGGTGACCATCTTGGCCTCGATCGGCACATCGTCGGGGACGTTGAATCGCCGCAGGAAGGCGTCGACCATCTCCGCCTTGAATAGGCGCATGAGGTCGTCCTCGAGAGACAGGTAGAACCGAGTTTCGCCGGGGTCGCCCTGGCGCCCCGAGCGACCACGGAGCTGATTGTCGATACGCCGCGACTCATGTCGTTCGGTACCGAGGACATACAGGCCGCCGAGAGCGATGACCGCCTCGTGCTCGGCCGCCACGGATTCCTGGGCCGCGGCCAGAGCTTCCGGCCACGCCTTCTCGTAACTCTCCGGATCTTCCATCGGGTCGAGTCCGCGCCGTTCGAGCTCCTGAGCGGCCCGGAACTCCGGGTTGCCACCCAGCATGATGTCCGTGCCGCGGCCCGCCATGTTGGTGGCGACCGTGACCGCGCCCTCGCGGCCCGCCTCGGCGATGATCGAGGCCTCGCGCTCGTGGTTCTTGGCGTTGAGGACCTCGTGGCGCACACCGCGCTTCTTGAGTTCCTGCGAGATGGTCTCGCTCTTCTCGACACTCGTCGTGCCGATGAGGACCGGCTGTCCTGCCTGGTGCCGCTCCTCGATGTCGTCGATGACGCAGGAGTACTTGGCGGTCTCGGTGCGGAAGACAAGGTCCGGCTCGTCGAGGCGGACCATGGGCCGGTTGGTCGGGATCGGGACGACACCGAGTGTGTAGATCTGGTGGAACTCGGCGGCCTCAGTCATGGCCGTGCCCGTCATGCCCGAGAGCTTGTCGTAGAGACGGAAGTAATTCTGCAGCGTGATGGTGGCGAGAGTCTGGTTCTCCGCCTTGATCTCCACGCCCTCCTTGGCCTCGATGGCCTGGTGCAGTCCCTCGTTGTAGCGCCGACCCTTGAGGAGTCGCCCCGTGTGCTCATCGACGATGAGGATCTCGCCGTCGAGAATGACGTAGTCGCGATCCCGCTTGAAGAGCTCCTTGGCTCGAACGGCGTTATTGAGGAAGCCCACGAGAGGCGTGTTGACGGTGTCGTAGAGGTTGTCGATGCCGAGTTGATCCTCGACCTTGTCGATGGCGGATTCGAGCACACCGATGGTCTTCTTCTTCTCGTCGACCTCGTAGTCCTCGTCGATCGTCAGCGTGCGGGCGATGCGCGCGAACTCCGCGTACCACTTGGTGGGCTGGTCAGCCGGGCCGCTGATGATGAGCGGGGTCCGCGCCTCGTCGATGAGAATGGAGTCGACCTCATCGACGACGGCAAAGTTGTGGCCGCGCTGGACCATCTCGGTGGTCGACCACGCCATGTTGTCGCGAAGGTAGTCGAAGCCGAATTCGTTGTTGGTGCCGTAGGTGATGTCCGCTGCGTACGCTTCGCGCCGCTCCGCGGGGGTCATGTGCGCGAGGATCACGCCGACGTTCAGCCCGAGGAAACGATGAATGCGTCCCATCCACTCGGCATCACGCTCAGCGAGGTAGTCGTTGACCGTGACGACGTGCACTCCCCGACCCGAGAGGGCATTGAGGTAGGAGGGCAACGTCGCGACGAGAGTCTTGCCCTCACCGGTGCGCATCTCGGCGATGTTGCCGAGGTGAAGGGCGGCACCGCCCATGAGCTGGACGTCGTAGTGGCGCTGCCCCAGGGTGCGCCGAGCGGCCTCACGGACGGTGGCGAAAGCCTCGGGGAGGAGATCGTCGAGCGTCTCGCCCTGCTCCAGACGCGCGCGGTATTCGCCCGTGAGAGCCCGCAGCTCGTCATCGCTCATCGTGACGAAGTCGTCCTCGATTGCGTTGACCTGCCGGGCAATGCTGTCGAGGGTCCGAAGGGTCTTGCCCTCACCTGCGCGGAGGATCTTGTCCATGATGCCCACCCGGTCATCCTAGACGGGCCGGTTCTCCCTATCCCGGCCCGGCGGGGGCAGGGGTGCCCGCGAGCGCATCCACGCCATCGATGCGCACGAGGCCCCATCGCGCCGCACGGACGACCGCTTCGGTGCGCGACCGCACCTGGAGTTTCTCGTAGAGCCGGCGCACGTGGTTCTTTACCGTGTTGTCGCTGATGACCAATGCCTCGGCGATCTCATGGTTGGTGCTCCCCGCGCACAGCAGGGCCAGCACCTGGGATTCGCGGCGCGTGAGGGTGGGTGGGCGCGACCCTGCGGCGTCCATCCTGGCACCCGCGTTGACCACGGTGCGGCCATCGGCAACGGCACGCGCCGCCTGGACGAGGGCCATCTCCTCGATGTCACGGTCGACGGCCCCGCGAGCGCCCGCAGACACGAGCGCACCGAGGACGTCCGGCGTTGCGGCTGCGACCAACACGAGCAGCGGCGTGCCACCTAGTTTGCCGAGCATGCCGGAGATGTCGGCAGGTGTAGTTCCCACTGGCAGCTCCCACACTGCGACGCGGGGCCCGACGTCGATATCTCCCACTTCGTCGACCACGTGCCAGCCCGCATCGGAGAGGATCGCGGTGAGGCCACGCCGCACGACAGGTGTCGAGGCGATGACGACCGCGGAGAGCGCGTTCGCCCGGGAGTGAGACACCTCCCCAGTGTGGTGCCTACCAGCACTCCCGGCCCCGGGAGGTGGCCGCGATGGCTGCAGCGCTCACCTCGACGACGCCCGCGACGCGTAGCGCCCGGGCGGCTTCCGCGAGTGTGGCTCCGGTGGTGACGATGTCGTCGACGATGATCACGGGGCCCTCCGGTGGCGCGTCACAGGCGAATGCTTCTGCGAGGTTGGCCTTGCGTTCGGGGGCCGTGAGACCCGCCTGATCCCGCGGCTGGCGGGTGAGCCGCAGACTCCGCGCGAGTGTGAGGCCCACGCGCGGGTCAGCCACCTGCATCGCCTGGCGCACGACACGTGCCCATACATCCTCACCGCGCCGACGATGCGCCGCGGAGGACGCGGGGATCGGGACGACCGTCGCGCAGCCCACGTCGCTCACACTCTGCGCGCGTGCGGCCACTGCCGCCACGTGCACCGCGCGAGCGAGAGCGTGCGCCAGGTAGACCGACACATCCCTGCGCCCGCGCTCCTTCCACGCGGTGAGGATCGTGCGGGTGACTCCCGCGTAGTCGGCCGCCACATGCGTGGAGATCCAGCCTTCCGGGACGGGTGAGGGCCGGTGCTCTCTAACCGGGCCCTTGAGGCATCTTTCGCACGACGCGCAGACAGATGGCCCGGGGAGACCGCATCCTGCGCAGGCCCGAGGACTTCCGAGAGCGACGACATCGCCTATCGCCGAACCGACGCGGCTCAAGAGGGAGGCGCGCGTCAGTGCAACGAGTGGGTCTGGTGTGACGGTCATCCCCCATGGACCCATGCTCACTCACTACGAGGTCGTTCCAGGGGGTCCCCCGTGGATGAACCCCCGCTCCCGCGCCTGTGCGCAAGGGAGCCGGGGAGGGTACGCTGTGACCACGCCCGCCGGACCAACGAAGCCTCGTGCCGTCCGCCGGCCCCCCTCACATTCCACGAGGTGTTCACCATGTCCGATCACACCACCCCCGATTACAAGGTCGCTGACCTTTCCCTCGCCGCCTTCGGCCGCGACGAAATCCGCCTTGCCGAGCATGAGATGCCCGGCCTGATGGCCATGCGTGCGGAGTTCGGTGCGCGCCAGCCGCTCAAGGGTGCTCGCATCACCGGCTCCCTTCACATGACGGTGCAGACGGCCGTGCTCATCGAGACCCTCGTCGCCCTGGGCGCCGACGTTCGCTGGGCTTCGTGCAACATCTTCTCCACGCAGGACCATGCCGCGGCTGCTGTCGTCGTCGGCCCGGACGGCACGCCGGATGACCCGCGCGGTGTCCCGGTATACGCCTGGAAGGGCGAGACCCTCGACGAGTACTGGTGGTGCACCGAGAAGGTGCTCATGTGGCCCGATGGCGCTGGCCCCAACATGATCCTCGACGACGGTGGCGACGCCACGCTGCTGGTCCACAAGGGCACGGAGTTCGAGGCAGCCGGCGTCGTCCCGAGCACCGATCCGACCGATTCCGAGGAGTACGCCGTCATCCTCGAGGTGCTGCGTCGCTCTCTCACCGAGGATCCGCAGCGCTGGACGCGGATCGGCCAGGGCATCAAGGGTGTGACAGAGGAGACGACCACGGGCGTGCATCGCCTCTACGAGATGATGAAGGAAGGGCGCTTGCTCTTCCCCGCCATTAACGTCAACGACTCCGTAACGAAGTCCAAGTTCGACAACAAGTACGGCTGCCGCCACTCGCTCGTCGACGGCATTAACCGGGCCACCGATGTGCTCATCGGCGGCAAGGTCGCGGTCGTGTGCGGCTACGGCGACGTCGGCAAGGGCAGCGCAGACTCCCTCCGCGGCCAGGGCGCGCGCGTCATTGTCACCGAGGTCGATCCCATCTGCGCCCTCCAGGCAGCCATGGACGGCTACCAGGTGGCGACGATCGAGGACGTCGTGGATTCGGCCGATATCTTCATCACCGCGACGGGCTGCAAGGACGTCATCACCGCCGAGCACATGGCGCAGATGAAGCACCAGGCGATCGTCGGCAACATCGGTCACTTCGACAACGAGATCGACATGACCGGGCTCGCCCAGCTCCCGGGCGTCGTACGCCGCACGATCAAGCCGCAGGTCGACGAGTGGGCCTTCCCCGATGGCCACTCGGTCATCGTGCTCTCGGAGGGTCGCCTGCTCAACCTCGGCAACGCGACGGGCCACCCGTCGTTCGTCATGTCCAACTCCTTCACCAACCAGGTGCTCGCGCAGCTTGAGATCTTCACGCGCCCCGACGAGTACCCGCTCGGCGTCTACACGCTGCCCAAGCACCTCGACGAGAAGGTCGCCCGCCTGCATCTCGATGCCCTGGGCGTCCACCTCACCGAGCTGAGCAAGGACCAGGCCGAGTACATGGGCGTCGACGTGGCTGGGCCCTACAAGCCCGAGCTCTACCGCTACTGATTCGCCAGGCCGCACATCGCCAGCGCCTCGAATTCCGCGAGAGAACCTGATTCACACGCGGAATTCGAGGCGCTCGTGCGTGCGCGCCCAGGAGGCTGACCTAGCCTGATCAGGTGAGCGACGCCCCGGACGAGACGCGACCTCCCTCGCTCCCGGTGCCGTCGGGCTACCCCGGTGGGAGGGCTGTCACGTGGCGGACCTGGGCGCCGGCGGACTACCCCGGATGTCCCATCACCGTTGACATCGCACTCGCCCAGGGCCGGCAACTTCGGGCCCCTCGCTGGGGGATCCCCGACGCGATCATCCCGCTCCTCGGCTTCGTGCTCATCTCTGTCGCCATCGCCGCGGGCGGCAGCTTCCTCGGCCTCCCCCTGCCCTGGCTGCTCCTGGTCGGCATCTCGCTCCCGTGGATCGCGCTGGCGGGCTGGCCACTGCTCACCACGTCCTTCCAAGGCAACGGCCCCCGCATCGATCTGGGGCTGCGCCTCACCTGGAGCGACGTCGGGTGGGGTGTGATCGGGGGCTTCGCCGCGCTCATGGCAGGAGGTGCCATCGCCCTGCTCCTCCAGGCGATCTTCGGCGAGTTCACCTCGGCAGCGGGCGAGGTGGGGAATCAGCTTCGCGACGAGGGCCCCATGCTCGCCGTGGTCGCATTCGCCCTGTGCGTGGCCATCGGGGCGCCCATCGCCGAGGAGATCGCCTTCCGCGGCATGGCGTACAACGCCCTGGCCAAACGGGGGCTCAGCACCGCCTGGGTCATCGCCATCACGACCGTCGCCTTCAGCCTCTTCCACCTGGAGCCGGTGCGGGCTCCGATCCTGCTCGCCAGCGGCCTGGTGCTCGGATTGCTCCGGTGGCGGACCCGCAGCCTCGGGGCGCCGATCGTGGCCCACGCCGTCAACAACCTGCCAGGAGCGGCATTCCTGCTCCTGGGATGACACCATGAGCCTGTGAGGGGACGCGTCCTGGTCGTCGATGACGACGTGGCACTGGCCGAGATGCTCGGCATCGTCCTGCGTGGGGAGGGCTTCGACCCCGTCTTCTGCGCCGATGGCGGTCACGCGCTCCAGGCCTTCCGCGACTCCCGTCCCGACATCATCCTGCTCGACCTCATGCTCCCGGGCATGGACGGCATCGATGTCTGTCGGGCCATCCGCAATGAGTCCGGTGTCCCCATCGTGATGCTCACGGCCAAGAACGACACCGTCGACGTCGTCCTCGGACTCGAGTCCGGTGCGGACGACTACATCGTCAAGCCCTTCAAGCCCAAGGAACTCGTCGCACGACTGCGTGCACGTGTGCGTCGCAGCGACGACCCCGCCACCGGCACACTCGAGATCGGTGACGTCACCATCGACGTCGCAGGACACGTGGTGCGGCGGGGAGGCCGGGTGGTCCCCCTCACTCCACTGGAGTTCGATCTGCTCGTGTGCCTGGCGCGCAAGCCCTGGCAGGTGTTCACGCGCGAAGTACTCCTCCAAGAGGTGTGGGGATATCGCCACGCTGCCGACACGCGGCTGGTCAATGTCCACGTGCAACGACTGCGCGCCAAGATCGAGCACGATCCTGAGCACCCCGAGATCGTGCTCACGGTGCGCGGCGTGGGATACAAGGCCGGCCCGCCATGACCGCCGGCCCGACGAGTCCGCCGACTCCGAGGGCTGCCTCGGCCCCGATGCACCTGGTCACGCTCTGGCGACGTTCCCTCCTGCTCAGGGTGACGGTGACCACACTCATCCTGTCCATCATCGTCATGACGATCCTGGGATTCCTGCTTCTCTCCCGGGTCACGACGGGGCTGCTCGACTCGGCCGAGCGCACGGCCGTCACGGAGGCGAGCGCCGGCCTGGCGGATGCTCAGCGCATCTCGGCGGCGGCCGCCTCGGGGACGAGCGCCGCATCTCCCGCGAGCATCGTCGACACGATCGTGGCATCGCTCGCGACGCGGGCAGGCTCTCCCCCGCAGTACGACGTCCTGCTCCTGGCCGGTGAGATCGAGGGTGCTGCGCCCGAGCGCGGCACCAATCTCGTGTCCGATGCAAGCGTCCCGCCTGAACTGCGCGACACCGTGATGGCCACAGGACGACAGTCGTGGACCTATACCGAGATCCGCTATCTCGACGGTCGCAGTGCGCCCGGCATCGTCGTGGGAGCACCGCTCGCCGTGACGGATGTCGGCACCTATGAGCTCTACTACCTCTTCCCCCTCACTAACGAGGCAAGCACTCTCGATCTGGTGCGCAGTACCGTCATCGGCACCGGTGTCCTCCTCGTCGTGCTCCTCGGAGCCGTGGCTGCGCTCGTCACGCGCCAGGTTGTCGCCCCCGTTCGCTCGGCAGCGCGCGTCGCAGAGCAGTTCTCCGAGGGTCACCTGCGCGAGCGCATGGCCGTGCGGGGTGAGGACGACCTCGCGCGTCTCGCCACGGCCTTCAACGATATGGCAGCAAGCCTCGAGCAGCAGATTCACCGCCTCGAGGAACTCTCCGCGGTGCAGCAGCGCTTCGTTTCCGACGTATCGCATGAGTTGCGCACCCCTCTCACGACGATCCGCATGGCCGCCGACCTGCTCTTCGAGAGCCGGGGCGAGCTGGATCCGCCGACCGCACGGTCGGCCGAGTTGCTCCAGAACCAGCTCGATCGATTCGAGAACCTCCTCGGTGATCTGCTCGAGATCTCGCGATACGACGCGGGTGCTGCCGTCCTCGACCTCGAGACAGTCGACCTGGTCGCCCTGGTGAAGCGGGCCGTTGAGTCCGCGCGCCCGCTCGCCGAGCGGCGCGGCAGCGAGATCGTCGTGACGGCTCTCGTGGACCCCTGCCCCGTCGAATGCGATCCCCGGCGCGTCGATCGGATCCTCCGCAACCTCTTGGACAACGCCGTGGAGCACGGCGAGGGCCAGCCGATCGACGTCGCCGTCACGGAGGATGGCTCCGCTGCTGCCATCACCGTGCGCGACCGCGGAGTGGGATTGTCGGACGACAGCATCGCGCATGTCTTCGATCGCTTCTGGCGAGCCGATCCGGCGCGTGCGCGCACCACGGGAGGCACCGGCCTCGGCCTGTCTATCGCCCTGGAAGACACGCGCCTGCACGCGGGGTGGCTTGAGGCCTGGGGCACTGTCGGGGAAGGCGCCTGCTTCCGCCTCACCCTTCCCTGCTGGGCAGAAGTGACACTCGAGCACTCACCTCTCCCCCTCGTGCCCCCCGACATGGAGGGCATCTCAGACGGCGAGGACGACGTCGAGATCGTGGAGACCGACGCCGCGGAGGCTCGAGCATGAGGCGGGCCGCCGTGGTGATCGCGGCCCTCGTCGCACCCCTCCTAGCCGGCTGCGCGGTAATCCCCACCAGCGGACCCATCCAGCAGGGCGCCGAGGTCGGCGTGGAGACCACCGATCAGGTCATCCGCGTCATCGCGCGTCCGCCGCAGTCGGATATGACACCGACCCAGATCGTGTCGGGCTTCCTCCAGGCCTCCGCGTCGTTCGAGGACGATCACGCCGTCGCGCGCGAGTATCTGACGCCGCAGGCCGCGGTCATGTGGGATCCCTCGACCAATGTCAGCGTGTACGACGGGGTGCCGACGATCGTCCCCGACGGCGTCACGGCTGTCGACATGACGGCCACTCGGGTTGGCTCGATTGACGGCGAGGGTCGCTTCGAGGTCGCGCTGCCCGGCAGCCTGATCGAGGAGTCCTTCCGCATGGAGTTCCTCGATGGCAACTGGCGTATCGCCACGCCACCCCAGGGCCTGCTCCTGTCGCGCTCGGACGTGGATCGCGCCTTCCGTGCATTTGAGGTCTACTTCCTCGACCCCACCTTCACCACACTGGTGCCAGATCCTCGCTACTTCCCCGTCGACGGACCCACACCTGCCACCGCACTCACGCGAGCGCTGCTGAGCGGTCCGACAGAGTGGCTCGCGCCAGCAGTGCGCACCGGCTTCCCGGATGGCACGGCCCTGGCCGTCAATGCCGTGCCTGTCGTGGACGGTGTGGCCCGCGTTGACCTGGACCCCCAGGTGCGTCTCGCCGACGAGGACACTCGGCGCGCCTTCTCCGCGCAACTCATCTGGACCCTGGGGCAGGTGCCGGGGGTCCGCTTCCTCGACCTCAACGCAGGCGGTCAGGTCCTCGATGTCGCAGGCGCGTTCAACCCGCAGCCCATGGACTCCTGGCCTGGTTTTGACCCCAATGCCATGCCGGAGGGTGCTGGGCCACTGGGCATCGTCGGCGGCCGGGTGATCGACCTCAACCGCACTCCGCCGCTGCCCGTCCCCGGGCCGGCCGGCCTGGGCAGCCCGCCCCTCGACGGGCTCGCGATCTCTCTCACCGAGCGCATCGCCGCCCTCGACGCCGATGCGGGCCTGTGGCTGGGATCCCTCGAGCCCGGTTCGACCCTCATCGAGGCCTCCCTGGATCCTGGCCAATCACGCCCCTCATTCGGCGGAGGGGAGGAAGCCTGGGTCGTGGGCCCGGATGCCACCTTGAGGCGCGTTGATCCCGAGGGCACCGCCGTCGTCGTACCCGTGGACGGCCTGCACCCCAAGGCCGCACTCGAGTCCATCGCCGTCAGCCGCGACGGCACGCGAGCGGCTCTCACCATCCGGCGCGGGCCGCGGACCTTCGTGATGCTGGCCATCATCACGGTGCGCGAGGGAGCGCCGCGGATCGAGTCGCCGGTGCGCGTGGACAACCGACTGACTACCGTCAGCGATGTCGCCTGGGCCGATGACGATCGGCTCATTGCCCTTGGAGTCGAGGGCGCAGGGGCACCCGGGGTCTTCGAGATCGACATCAGTCGCTGGCAAGTGCGCTCGCTTGGCGCACCGCCGGGAGCCGTGCGCGTGGCGGCAGCGCCGGGATCCCCGATACTCGCGGCGACGGAAGACGGACGTATCTGGACCTACACCTCGGGTCCGTGGAGATTGGGCCCTCGGGGATCAAGCCCGGCCTATCCGGGCAGCTGACCGCCGCCCGTGACGATGACGGCGGTGCCCTGCGGCGCGACAACGGCATCTGCCTCGCCCGGAGCCCACACCGCCGCACGACCCTCGGGCACCACCTCACCTGCGCCGGGGCCGCTGTGGATCCGCACTGATCCCTCCAGGGCGAGGACGAGGCGATGCCTGCCAGCGGGCAGGACACTCTGCACGGTCGACACGACGAGGTCGAAGGGCATGCCGCGCGGCGCGAGAGTCTCCCCGGGGGCGGCACTCAGTCGCTCCGGCGTGCGATCACGTGAGATGGCACCGAGCGCCTCGTCGACGGCGATCGGCTTGTTGGTGAGCCCGAGGCGCAGCACGTTGTCGGAACTCGTCATGACCTCGATGCCCAGTCCGCCCACATAGGAGTGCACGATCCCCGCCGAGACGGCCACGGCGTCCCCTGGACGGAGTACGTCGTGATCGAGAAGGACGCTCACGAGCACGCCCGGGTCACCGGGGAACGCGGCGATGACACGCTCAAGCGCGATCACGGCTTCCTGCGACCACCCCCGGCGCTCGGCCGCATCGACCAATCGGGAGGCGATGGCGGCCCGCTCACGAGGCTCCACCGCCAGCAAACGGCGCGCGGACGCGACGGGATCACCCGAGCGGACAAGCACGACGATGTCGGCAGGCGCTCCCGCATCGGCCAGGAGCCCCGCGGCTTCCTCAGGATCCCGCCATCCCGCATGGATGTCGAAAGGCTCCACGGCCACGAGCATTTCCGCTTTCTCCGCATCGTCGGCGAAGAGCGGTGAGCCCGAGGCCCACCCCTGTCGGGCCAGATGAGCGTCGGGATGGACCTGGATGGACAGGGGTGTGCCCGCGGCGAGCAACTTCACCAGGGGCATGCCCAGATGATCGTCGAGATCAGCGAGCAGCAGTCCCGAGTCGGCACCGGCGACGACCGGGGTCGGCCCCGAGGGATGGGTCCCGAACCACAGCTCTGCCTGGGGAGTGCCGGTGGCACCGTGCCAGCGCGCCAAGCCGTCGACGATGCCCCAGTCGTACTCCTTGAGGGCGCCCGCAACGATGTGCGGCATCAGGCCTCTGCCGGCGGGAGGGCCTCATCCAGCAGCATCACAGGAATCCCGTCCCGCACGGGGAAGCCCCGAAGGCAGACGGTGCAGACAAGCAGGCGTCTCGCAGCGTCCACCTCGAGTGCTGCGTGCGCCTCGCACGGGCACGCGAGGATCTCGAGCAGCAACGGGTCAAGGCCCAGCGTCTCCGACACGGCAGTCCTCCTCACGCACCGCGGACGAGGGCAAGCACCTCGTCGCGGACCGACTCCATCGTGCCACCATCCACCGCTTCGACGTTTAGCCGGAGGAGGGGCTCGGTATTGCTCGGTCGGAGATTGAACCACCAGGAGGGGGCCGAGACGGTCATGCCGTCAAGATCATCGAAGGAGACACCCTCGCGCCCCTCGAAGGACCTGCGGACCTGCTCGGTCGAGGCCGCAGCGTCTGCGACGACGGAGTTGATCTCGCCGCTCGCCACATATCGGTCGTAGCGGGCAAGCAGGCTCGACAGCGTCGTCCCCGTCGGCGCCGAGCCGAGGGCCGCCAGGACGTGCAGCGCGGCGAGCATGCCGGAGTCCGCGCGCCAGAAGTCGGTGAAGTAGAAGTGGCCCGAGTGCTCGCCACCGAATACCGCGCCCGTCTCGGCCATGCGCGCCTTGATGAAGGAGTGCCCCACGCGCGTGCGCACCGCGACCCCACCGCTCTCAGCGATGACCTCGGGCACGGTGCGCGAGCTGATGCAGTTGTAGATGATGGTGGCCCCCGGTCGTCGTTGCAGCTCGCGCTCGGCGATCAGCGCCGTGATGGCCGAGGGGTTGACGGCGACTCCGCGTTCGTCGATGACGAAGCAGCGATCGGCATCGCCGTCGAAAGCAAGGCCGATGTCTGCCCCTTCGGCGACGACCGCGCTCTGCAGATCGCGCAGGTTGGCTGGCTCAATGGGATTGGCCTCGTGATTCGGGAAGGTCCCGTCGAGCTCGAAGTAGAGCGGGGTGACGCGCAGCGGTAGGGCCGGGAGTCCCGCGGCCGTGCCGAGCACCGCCGGTGCGGTGAGGCCAGCCATGCCGTTGCCGGCGTCGATCACGACGGACAGGGCACGACTCGACGAGAGGTCGACGAGGGAGCGCAGGAAGCCGGCGTAGGCGGGCATGGTGTCGCTTCTGGTCACCGTGCCGACCGGACCGGCGTACGACGGCACACCCGACTCGACGAGATCGCGCATCTCGCGCAATCCGGTCTCCATGCCCACCGGAGCGGCGCCCGCGCGGCACAGCTTGATGCCGTTGTACTGAGCCGGGTTGTGGCTGGCGGTGAACATCGCACCCGGCAGACCCAGGTCGCCCGAAGCAAAGTAGAGGCCGTCGGTGCTCGCCAAGCCGATCCGGATGACGTCACAGCCCTGGGAGCACACGCCGTCGGCGAAGGCCGCGACGAGGTCATCACCCGACGGGCGCATGTCCTGACCTACGACGACAGCACCCGGGCCCCCCGCCTCCGCGCGTATGCCGAGCACCTCGACGAAGGCCGCACCGATCGTGCGTGCCAATGCGGAATCGAACTGCTCGGGGACGAGCCCCCGCACGTCGTACGCCTTGAAGACCGCGTCCAGCCCCGCGGCGTGCGGGAGGGACTCGTCGCCGGATGAGCCGGCCACCGATGTCACCCCTCGGAGTCGTAACCGGCGGGCAGAGACCTCAGGTGGCCTCGGCGAGTGCCCTCGGCTCCCACCGCCGTGCGCGACTCGAGTTCATCGAAGAGGGTGGCACTGCGCTCGCTCGAGGCAGCAGCCTCGCGGACCGCATTGGCGAGCGCCTCGAGGTCATCTCCGGAGGGGCGCATGTCCTGCGGATCCGGCTCGATCCGCACCGCCTGCCAGCCCAGCGGCACGGTGAGGCGGGCGGCATGGATCTCGCAGAGGTCGTAGCCGTGCGGGTCCACCGCCGATGAGAGCGGACCCAGCACAGCCGTGGAGTCGGCGTAGACATAGGTCAGGGTGGAATTGGCAGCGCGTCCGCAGATTACGCGGGAGCAGCGGCGTCGGTATCCCACGAGCCGCGACGCTACCGCCCGATCGCACACCCTGGGCGATGCCACGCCGGAGTCAGCTTCCGGTGATCGCCAGGCCCGGGCTAGGCACCGCCCGCGGCACGATCACCGTCGTCCGCAGCGGACGCCAGGGGTAGCCCGTCACGAGCGCGCCGTCCTTGTTGCGGCGGACGAGACGGTGGGCGATGGCCACCTCGCCCCCTGACACGGTGGCTACGGCGGTGAACCACGCGGCACCCTCGGGCCGGGGGATCTCGACCGCGACCAGCCGACCGCGCGGGACCGAAACGATGATGTCGTCGGTCGCCGGCAGGGGCTGGCCCTCAGGAGACACAGCGAGGATGCGCAGGGCCACCTCGACCGGAGCCAGGGCGGAATCATCAGCGGCCACTTCGCCCGTGGGCGTCGTCGTCGGATCGGCCGAGGCCGCGCTCGACTCAGCCGCAGACGGCGACTCCATGTCTGCCATGTCGGAATCGGGTGCGCGCTCGATGGTGATGATGTCGTCGGGTGCCGTCAGCCACACGGTCACCCCGGTACTGCGCTCAGCCGAGAGCCCGGTGACGGCAGCGGTATTGCCGGTCGTGTTTGCGCTGTCGGCGCCGGCACCGATGAGTGCGGCACCCGCCGCGAAGGAGAGTTCCTCGAGTGAGCCGGCCGTGGCCTCGACACCGGGATGTCGCTGGCGTACGCCGGCCACGATCGGCTGATCCGACTGCAGATCAACGGTCGCGTCATCACCCTGGAGGGCCGAGTCGAGGTCGACGGCGACCACCGAGCCGCCCGGCACCTCGATCTCAGGGGTGGCTGCGGGGACGAAGGATCCCGCCGCGGTGATGAGTCGGACGCGCACCGTGGCCGACAGCTCACCGGGGGCATGTACGAGGAGCTGCCGCCCACCGGGTCCCCCGATGACGCCGGGGATGAGCACGCGGGTGGCGGGCTCCACGGACGCGGGGATCCAGTCCGCGCCCCGCGGCACGAATCCGTCGGCCTCCCTGTCGGATACGGCCGCCATCACGCGGCCCTGGCGGACAGTCACGCGCCAGGTCGCTGCGGGCAGTCGCGGTGCCTCACGCGAGAGTCGCACGACCACGCGACTGCGCGGCTCGACGATGATCCCGCGCAGGCGCGGCGTCGAGACGTCGCCGTCCGGGCCACTGATGGCGACCTCGAGCTCCGCGGTTGTGCTTTCGGGGTTCACCAGGACGAGTTGGGATTCGCGCCCGGCCGTGGATCCACCGCCGACGAACCACCACGTCGTATCCGGTCCGAGGCACGCCTGGCTCGACAGGCCGCGTCCGTCGCTGAAGGAATCCTGCGTGGTCTGCGCGGAGACGAGCCCGGGGGCAAGGCCACCCACGGATCGGATCTCCAGGGCCGGGAGGCGACTCTCCTCGGCGACCACCTGCGCCACGTCGCCGGGCTGCGCCAGGGAGCCCTGGGGTTCCCCGTCTGCGGCCACGGCCCCCGGATCGGCCGGGACGGTCTCGCCCGAGCCGTCCCCCGTGCCGTCACCGCCCTCGAGGTAAGCGATGACAGCCTCGCCATCGCGATCCTGACCGGGGAGGCCGGGGACGACGGTGATCGACGACGTCGTGCGCGCACCGTCGACCGAACCTGGCTCCGGGCACACAGCCGTGGACGAATCGACAGGCTGCACCGTGCCCGCTGTGTCTTGATCGGCCTCGGGTGCCGGTGCCAGGAAGCCCGCGATGACGAGGACAACCGCGATCCCCGCGACGATGCCGACCGCGCGCCAGGCACCGGGGTCCGGAGGGGGCGCGGCATCGGCGCGCGTGCGACGGCGGCGAAGTCGGCGGCGTTCGTCTGCTGAGACGGGGGGTGAGGTCTCGTCGCTCATCGCGCCACCTCCTTCGCGCTCTCTTCTGCGCCTACGTCCTCTTCTGCGCCCACGTCACTTACGTCACCATCAGGGTCGACGTCGGCGTCCGCATCATCGTCGCCCGCGGAACGCCGAGCCGGCAGGGCCAGGACGGCAATGACCACCCACGCGATCGCCTGCGCCCACAGCCAGCGCGTGCGGGGCGCATCATCGACGGAGACCACGAGTGAGCCCTGGGCATCGGCGGGAAGGGCGAACTCCTGGAGGACGGGGCCGACGGCTTCCGCGGGTGCCGAGAGCGCAACTCCGTCCAGCGTCGCGCGCCATGCGGGGTCGGCCGTCTGGGCCAGGCGCACGAGCGCGCCTGGAGCGGTGAGCAGGGTGTCGACGAAGGGTTCGGCCGAAGACAGTCGGACCAGCGGCAGTGGGGTCTCGGACGGCGGCGCTGCGTCGTCAACCAGGACGACGCGGCTCGCCTCAGCCTCGACGCGCCACAGCACCTCGCCCTCCTGGCCCGCGACGCGGCGCAGGCCAGGAACCGAGTCGAGGCTGCGAGCGAGTTCGCGGCTGTCCGCCTCGGCTTGCTCCAGGACGACGTAACGCACGGCGTAGGCAGCGAGACCACTCACCTCGTCACCGCCGCGCCCTGACACGAGACCTGCCACGAGCCTGTCGAGCTCGGCCCAGTCGGATGCGGGAGGCGCGACCTCCGCATCACCCAACGTCGGGCCCGTGCCGTTGACGAGGGCGTAGTCCACCTGCGAGGCATCCTGCGGACGCAGCAGAAGGGTGCGCGGAGCCTCCGGCCCGATGGCTTCGGCGATGACGAAGGGCGGGAGGACGACCGGATCGCCACGACGCACGGGGTCGCCAGCACCGGGCAGCCACCACAGCAGGGCAATGAGCGGGGTGAGCAGGGCGAGGAGGGTCGTGATTCCCGCGACGGGCTGACGCCACGTGAAGGCCGCCTCCGCCATGCTCGCGCGCAGGCCGTCGGCTGCGAGTGCAGCAGCGAGGATGAGGGCGGCTCCCATGATGGCCGTCGACGGTCCCGCCCACGTGGTCACGGCGTCCTCTGCGCCGGGTGGCGTGAGCGGCACACGGGACATGACGAGGGCAAGTACGAAGGCGACGAGTGCGACCGCCCAGGCCGTGAGCACAGCGGGTCGCGTGGCCGGTCGCAGCACGGCGAGGAGAGCCGCGAGGACGAGCCCCGCCATGACCCAGGCTGGCGGCGTGCCCGGGCCACCAGGATCCAGCAGGAGCAGCCATGGCGCGGCAATCGTGTCCACGCCGGTGACAACAGCAAGGTCGGCGAAGAACAGCGACGGATGGGAGAGGAGGCGCACCGACCAGGGCAGGAGGAGGAGGAGTGGCACGAGCAGCAGGGCCGCGGACCTCAGGATCAGGTCGCGCCCCAGGCGCCCCGCTACACCTGCTGCCACAAGGGCAGCGACGACGGCAAGCACCAGCCACACCCACGTGACGGGAGCGCAGGCCACGACCACCGCGGCGAGAAGTGAAGCCCCCCAGGGGGTGCGACCTGAGACCGGAGCCAGCCCGGGTGCGATCCCGAGGAGCCGTGCGACGACGCGCGCCAGCGCAGGAAGCAGGACGATCGCGATCATGACGCCGAGTCGTCCGCTCGCGATAGCGCCCGTCATCGCGGGAAGGAGCGCGTAGGCGAGCGCAGCCCACGTGCGCGGACCGCGTGCCGTGACGACGCCCCGCAGCGACCACCAGGCACTGAGACCGGCAGCCGGGACCGCGAGGAAGAGGACGAGGCCCACCATGAGGCCCGCCTTGCCCAGCACCAGCGTCGCAAGCGAGGCGAGAAGGGCGGTGAGAGGCGCCGCCGGGATGGTGGATCCAGGGCCGACGTCGTGCCAGGTGTCGGTGTACGCCGCCCAGAGCGCCCCTGCGCCGTCGGGGCTCGGCAGCAGTGCTCCGCCGAAGAGCACCCCGTCCCCCCACCACAGTGAGCGACCCGCTATCGCCGCCGCCACAAGGAGTACCAGGGAGATCACCACGGCGGGCCGCGACAGCGCTCGGCGGAAGAATCCATCGGCGGGGTCTTCGAAGATGTCGGCATCGTCGGAGACAGGCCCTGACTCCAGAGCTCCCACCGTCGATGCCCCGCCTGCGCGCCCCGCAGCGACGATGCCGCCCAGCGCCTCCAGGGCACTGCGTGCCTGCGACCACGCACCGGGGCGCAGGTCGTGCACTGCTTCGCGGGAGCTCAGGGCGGAGGTAGCGGCCGCACGCCGACGCGAGGCCATGATGCGTCCCGGATGGACGAGCAATGACCCGATCGCCGCGATCTCGTCACCGGCGCGACGTAGGTCCTTGCCCAGGAGATAGAGGAGCGACCGGAGCATCGAGCCGAATGCCAATCGGATCCCCGTGAAGGGCACGCGCCACCCGGGGGCTTGGGCGAGCAGCACCAGGAGTGCTGAGCGTCGGTCGAGCCGATGACCGCGGCCCGGCATGGTGGAGCCCTCGCGTCGGCCGTGGTAGGACGCCTCGCGGTGGTGCACCACGGCATCGGGAACGACGCGCACCTCATGACCGGCCCGCCATGCGCGCCAGCACAGGTCAAGGTCGTCGCGGTAGAGCGGGAGTTGGGGATCGAATCCGCCGAGCGCATCCCACACGTCACGGCGGACGAGCATCCCCGCGGTGCCGACGGCGTGCACCTCACTGCGCTCATCGTGCTGCCCCTGGTCGTGCTCGCGACGCTCGAGTCCCGTGACGCGACGGCCCGCCCCCGTGACGCTGAAGCCGACCTCGAGCAGGAGCCGGCGGTCATGCCAGCCGAGGGCCTTGGGGCCGAGGACCGCGGTCCGAGGGTGGGCGTCGGCGGCGTCGAGGAGCCGCTCGAGGCAGGTGGGCGCCGGCGCGGAGTCATCGTGGAGCAGCCAGACCCACTCCGTGGTCTCCACGTCGAAGGCCTCGTCGCTATCAGACTTCAGTACACCGGACGAAAGGCCGGCGTTCACCGACGAGCCAAATCCACTCTGTGCGTCGGCACCATCGAGTACGACGACGCGGTCATAGCCGAGTGACTCAGTGAGGATGCGTGCGCTGGCGTCGGTGGAACCTGCATCGACACCGACCACGGCATCGGGATGACGAGTCTGTCCGCCGAGGACCGTGAGGACCGCGGGGAGCCAGACCGCGCCGTCCGATGCAACGATGACGGCCGTGACGCGGTGGCGTCGGCTCAGACGGCCTGCTTCTTCAGCCGGCGCCGCTCGCGCTCGGACAGGCCGCCCCAGATGCCGAAGCGCTCGTCGTTGGCGAGCGCGTACTCCAGGCACTCACCGCGCACCTCGCAGGACAGGCATACGCGCTTAGCCTCGCGCGTGCTTCCGCCCTTCTCCGGGAAGAACGCCTCGGGGTCCGTTTGAGCGCACAGTGCACGCTCCTGCCACTCCATGGCCTCGTCAGCCTCTGCGGTGGTCAACGGCAGCAGCACGGGATCACCCACTGCCGACCTCCCCTCGTCAGGCGCAGGCTGGCCCCGCGTCTCTAAATGACAACGGTGTCATTACATAGGTCGTGAGGCCGCGCGTCAAGCCCGTGGGGCCACTAGGCCCCACGGGGTCGCCCTCCGAGGTCCGGGGACCGCCTTCGCGGAGTATCAAACGGACACCGCCTGGGCGGGCGCGTCGTAGCCCGTCGTGCGCTGGCGCGGGGTCCTGCCAGCGGAGCGGATCAGCCCCTGGAGGTCTTCGACCGTCTTCGCCGACCCGTGCTCCGAGCCCGCCATGCGGCTGATGGTCTCCTCCATGAGCGTGCCACCGAGATCATCGACGCCGCCCGCGAGCATCACGCGGCAGCCCTCGTCGCCGAGCTTGACCCAGGAGCACTGGATGTGAGGCACCGCACCATGCAGCATGATCCGCGCCATGGCATGGACCGCACGGTTGTCGCGCGCGGTCGGTCCGGGGCGGGCCACTCCCGCCAGGTAGATCGGTGCGCTGTGATGCACGAAGGGAAGCGGCACGAACTCGGTGAAGCCACCCGTGCGCTCCTGTATGCCTCGGAGAGTGCGCAGGTGATCGACCCAGTGCCATGGCTCGTCGACGTGGCCGTACATCATCGTCGACGTCGTGCGTAGACCGACCTCGTGGGCGGTCGTCACCACCTCGATCCACGACGCCGCAGGCAACTTGCCCTTCGTGAGGATCCAGCGGACGTCGTCGTCCAGGATCTCCGCGGCGGTGCCCGGCAGCGAGTCGACGCCTGCCTCGCGTGCGGCGATGAGCCAGTCGCGCAGGGACATTCCGGTGCGAGCGGCGCCGTTGACCACCTCCATCGGGCTGTAGGCGTGGAGGTGGATGCCCGGCGCCTCGGCCTTTACCGCGCGAGCGAGATCGAAGTACGCCGTGCCCGGCAGGTCGGGGTGGATTCCCCCCTGCATGCAAACCTCGGTCGCCCCCGCCTCGACGGCCTCGCGCACCCGCCGTGCCACGTCTTCGAGAGAGAGGGTGAAGGCATCCACATCGGAGGCGCGCTGGGCGAAGGCGCAGAAGCGGCATCCGGTGTAGCAGACGTTGGTGAAGTTGATATTGCGGTTGACGACGTAGGTGACGTCATCTCCGACCGCTTCGCGGCGCAGATCGTCGGCGAGTGACGCGACCGCCTCGAGGGCGTCGCCTGTCGCCGACATGAGGGCAACTGCCTCATCGGCGTAGTCCGGGTGTGCAAGGCGTGCGGGATCGGAATGGGCGATGTCGAGTGCGTGGCGCATGTCCGATGGCAGGCGGGGGACCCCGGTGCTCACGCGACGGGCACGCTCGGAGACCTCCTCCCAGTCGCCGTAGACATCGGCGAAGTCCTCTCGGCGATCCGCCGAACGCCCGGTGATGTCGATGGCGATGTGCAGATCGACGCGCCCGCCTGCAGCACGCGCGGCGAAGTCCGCGTAGCCGCCCGAGTCGGCATCGGGCTCCTGCCAGGGCAACCCGACGGGAAGCGCAGCCGGATTCAGCAGGCCCTGTCGATCCGCCAGGGCGTCGACGTGGGGCCGCACACGCGGATCGATCCACTCCCCGGAGAGCACATAACGCGGATGCGCGGTGAGACGCGGGCGCAACTCGAATCCCGCGGCCGCTGTGCTCTCGCGAAGCGCATCCAGATGCGGCCACGGCCTCTCGGGGTTGACGTGATCCGGAGTCACGGGGCTTACGCCGCCCCAGTCATCGACACCCGCACGCAGCAGGAGCGCGAGGTCATCCGAGAGATTGGGCGGGGCCTGCAGGCGCACGCCGGGGCCGAGCAGGATGCGCGCGGTGGCGAGTGTCGCGACGTAGGACTGCTCATCGAGGTCGGGCTCACCGCGCATGGCCGTGTCGTCCTTGGCGCGGAAATTCTGAACGATGACTTCCTGCACGTGCCGGTGGCGCCGGTGGACCGCACGGATGGCAAAGAGCGCATCGACGCGCTCCTCGTCCGTCTCTCCGATGCCGACGAGGATGCCGGTCGTAAAGGGAATCGCCAGTCGACCCGCGTCCTCGAGGACCTGCAGGCGCACGCGCGGCTCCTTATCGGGGCTGCCGAAGTGGGGAGCACCGGGGGTGGACCACAGGCGCTCGGAGGTGGTCTCGAGCATCATCCCCATGCTGGGCGCGACGGGTCGGAGTCGACGCATCTCCTCCCACGACATCACGCCCGGATTGAGGTGCGGCAGCAGCCCCGTCTCCTCGAGGACCCGGATCGACATCGCGCGCACATAGGAGAGCGTGTCGGCGTACCCCGCCTCGTCGAGCCACTCGCGAGCAGCGGGCCAGCGGTCCTCGGGCCGATC
>JBMOIL010000023.1:0-21047 GCA_049317345.1 Candidatus Nanopelagicales bacterium | reverse complement strand
CTCGACCGGCCCCGCCACGTCGAGACGCAGGTGCTCGCCGACACGCACGGCAATGTCGTCGTGGTGTCGACGCGCGACTGCTCGCTGCAGCGTCGCCACCAGAAGCTCGTCGAGGAAGCGCCCGCGCCCTATCTCAGCGAAGAACAGCTGACCGAGCTCTACCGCGCATCCAAGGCGATCATGCGCGAAGCCGGCTACTACAACGCGGGCACATGCGAATTCCTCGTGGGCGAGGACGGCACCATCTCCTTCCTCGAGGTCAACACCCGCCTCCAGGTCGAACACCCGGTGAGCGAGGAGGTCGCCGGCATCGACCTTGTCCGCGAACAGTTCCGCATCGCCGAGGGTGGCGTCATCGACTACGACGACCCGGTGCTGCGCGGCCACAGCATCGAGTTCCGCATCAACGGCGAGGATCCCGGCCGCGGTTTCCTCCCCGCACCGGGTGTGCTCACCGAGTGGGTCGCGCCGTCCGGTCCAGGAGTGCGCGTGGACGCGGGCTTCCGCCAGGGCGATGTCATCGGCGGCAACTTCGACTCACTCCTCGCCAAGCTGATTGTCACCGGCAGCACGCGCGAGGAAGCACTGGAGCGGTCGCGTCGCGCACTCGCGGAGTTCCGCGTCGAGGGCATCGCGACAGCGCTCACCTTCCACCGCGCCGTCGTCGACGACCCGGCGTTCGCCCCCACCGACGGATCGCCCTTCCAGGTGCACACGCGCTGGATCGAGACCGAATTCGACAATCAGATCCCGGCGTACACCGGCACCGTGGACTCCCCCGAGGCCGCAGACGATCGCGAGACCGTCACCGTGGAGGTCGACGGCAAGCGCCTCGCCGTCACGCTGCCCGCGGGACTCGGAGCATCGGCCCGGCCCGCCAGCAACGGGGCAGCCAAGCCCGGCCGCAAGCGCGAGCGCGCCACGGTCGGCGGAGCCTCCGGTGATGCCGTGGCCGCTCCCATGCAGGGCACCGTCGTCAAGGTCGCGGTCGAGGAGGGCCAGGCCGTGCAGGCGGGAGACCTCATCGTGGTGCTCGAGGCCATGAAGATGGAGCAGCCGCTCACGGCGCACAAGGCGGGCACGGTCACGGGCCTCGAGGCCACCGTCGGCACGACCGTGCCGACCGGCACTGTCCTCTGCCAGATCAGCGACTGACGCCTCTTCGGGGTAACGTCGAGGTATGACGCGCGTCGCCTCGACCCTGGTCGCCCTTGCACTTGCCGCCCTCGGCCTGATCGGACTCGCCGCGGGTCCCGCCCAGGCCCGCACCTCGATCGACTCCGTCGCCTCGGCGCTGCGCAGCAACCCCGTCTACAACGACCCCGCCGCCGAGAACGCCCTCACCTCGGGGCAGGCCGCTGACCTGCGCACCCAAATCACCTCGACCGGCGTGCCCATCTACATCGCAGTGCTTCCGGCATCGGCAGCCACTGAGACCGGCGGCCCCGATGCGCTGCTGCGCGACCTGCGCAATGCCGTGGGGCGTAGCGGTGTCTACGCCATCATCGCGGGCAATGCCTTCCGCGCGGCCGCCACCGAGGGATCCGTCACCAGCATCGCGGACTCGGCGTTCCAGTCCGAGTCTTCTAACGGGCCCTACGCCGTGCTCGAGGCCTTCGTCAGCGGAGTCGGTGAGCAGTACGGCGGGTCGTCATCAAGCGGATCCTCGTCAGCGAGCGGCTCGTCCGGCTCGATGTGGCCGGTGCTCATCCTCTTGGCACTGATCGGTGCCGTGATCCTGGCCGTCACCCTGTGGGCACGCCGTCGGTCCAGGGCTGCGCAGGTGCAGCGCATCGCCGCCCTGCGCGGCGTACTCGACCAGGACGTGACCCAGCTTGGCGAGCGCCTCGGCTCCTTCGACCTCACCGATCCCCGGCTCGACGACGCCGGGCGCGCGGACCTGCAGAGGGCTCTCGACGCCTATGCGACGGCGAGCGATGTGTCTGCGCGGGCCACGACGGACACGGATGTCACGCGCGCGACATCCGAGCTGGAGGAAGGGCGCTATGCCCTCGCGTGCGTAGAAGCGCGCATGGACGGTCGCGCTCTCCCATCTCACCGTGCGCCGTGCTTTGTGGATCCGCGCCATGGCCCGAGCAGCGACGATGTGGAGTGGGCCCCGGATGGTGGTGCGCCGCGGCCCGTGCCCGTCTGCCCGTCGTGTGCGACGACCGTGCGGTCAGGCTCCGCACCCGCAGCGCTTGAGGTCGACACACCCGCGGGACGTCAGCCCTACTGGCGCGCCGGCAACGACTACGCGCCGTATGCGCGCGGCTACTACTCGTCCTTCGACAGCATCCTGCCCGCGCTCTTCATCGGCACGATGATGGCGAGCGCCTTCAGCATGCCCGCGGCCGCAGCGGCAGCGCCCACGGCCGGTGACTCCTCCGGGGGATTCGGCGGGGGTGACTTCGGCGGCGGTGGCTTCGGTGGAGGCGGCGACTTCGGCGGGGGCGGCATGGACTTCGGCGGCGGCGACTTCTAGGGACGTCGCCTAGTCCTCAGCGGATCGGTGCAAGCGCCGCGCAGCCTCGGCGACCGAGCCGCTGAGACTCGGGTAGACCGTGAAGGTCGATGCGAGTTGGTCGACCGTCAGCCGTGCGTCGACAGCGACCGTGATGGGGTGAATGAGTTCGCTCGCGCGAGGTCCGACGACGACACCGCCGATGACGATGCGTGAGCTCGGCCGACAGAAGAGCTTGACGAATCCGCGGCGGATGTCCTGCATCTTGGCCCGCGCATTGGTGTCGAGGGGCAGCATGACCGAGTCCGCGCGCACGACGCCATCGTCGACCTCTTGCTGCGTGACACCCACGGTGGCGATCTCCGGTGTGGTGAAGACCGTGCTGGAGACGTGGGACCGGTCAAGTGGGCCGACGGAGTCCCCGAGCGCATGCCACATCGCGATGCGGCCCTGCATCGCGGCCACCGAAGCAAGCATGAGCACCCCGGTGCAGTCGCCCGCCGCATAGATGCCGCGGGCCGTCGTGCGCGAGACGCGGTCGACCACGACGAACCCGCGATCGTCGACCTCGACCCCCGCTTCGGCCAATCCGAGCCCCTCGGTGTTGGGCACCGAGCCGAGTGCGAGAAGCGCGTGGCTGCCCTCCACCGTGGAGCCATCCCCCAGGGTGACCACCACTCCGTCGGGCGTACGCCGTACCGCCTGCGCACGCGACTTCTCGAGCACCGTCATCCCGCGACTCGTGAAGGCGTCCTCGATGACGGCTGCCGCGTCGGGATCCTCGCCGGGCAGCACGCGATCACGGCTCGAGACGAGCACGACCTGCGAGCCGAGTGCGTGGTACGCCGACGCGAACTCCGCGCCCGTCACGCCCGAGCCCACGACGATGAGTCGCTCCGGCACCTCGTCGAGGTCGTAGACCTGATCCCAGGTGAGGATGCGCTCCCCATCGGGCTGCGCGCTATCGAGGATGCGGGGCCGCGCCCCCGTCGCGAGGAGGATGACGTCGGCATCCAGGGCGACCTCGCCGTCCGGGGTCGACGCGAGCACACGCGTGGAGGACTCCAGACGTCCCCGGCCCTTGACGTAGCGGACTCCGTCGCGGGCCAGTCGCGACTCGATGTCCCGACTCTGGGCGGCGGCCAACTCCTTGACCCGCTGATTGATCGCCGCCAGGTCGACACTGAGCGTGCCCGCCCGAGGGGCCTCGCCATGGACGCGGATCCCCAGCGATCCGGCCTCGGCGGTCACCGCGAGCAGGTCGGCGGTGGCGATCAGGGTCTTGCTGGGCACACAGTCGGTCAGCACCGCCGAGCCGCCAGGGCCCTCGGAGTCGACGATGGTCACCGTGGCGCCGAGCTGCGCTGCCACGAGCGCGGCCTCGTAGCCGCCGGGTCCTGCTCCAATGATGACCACTGATGTCACGACGACATTGTGTCGGACGGCTGTGTCGGACGGCCCACGGCAGGCACTAACGCCCGTACCCTGGACGCGTGGCGCTCTATGCGGCGTACGGCTCCAACCTCGACCCTCAGCGCATGGCCGAGCGGGCTCCTTACTCGCCCGTGGCCGGCACCGGGTGGCTCGAGGGCTGGCGGCTGACCTTCGGCGGCGAGGATCGCGGATGGGATGGCGCTCTCTCCATGGTGGTGGAGGAGCCGGGCACTTCCGTCTTCGTCGTCCTCTACGACATGCATCCGCTCGACGAGGCCTCGCTCGACGCATGGGAGGGCATCTCCCTTGGCCTGTGGAGCAAGATCCGCGTGCGCGTGCAGACCCTTGAGGGCAGCGTCCTCGCGTGGCTGTACGTCCTCGACGCCTACGAGGGCGGTCTGCCCTCGGCGGACTACCTCGCGATGATCGCCGACGCGGCCGCTGCCGGTGGTGCACCCGACGACTACGTCGAGCAGGTACGCCGCCACCCCTGCGCCTGATCCATCCCGCCTCCCACGACCGGGCCGCTGCTAGCGTCGCGCGCATGACCGATCTCTACGCCGATCCGCAGGCCGCGGCACGCGAGGCCGCAGCTGCCCTCGCCGAGGCCACCGGCGTCGACCGCCATGAGGTCGCCGTCGTACTCGGCTCAGGCTGGGGGCCTGCAGCCGATGCCCTCGGCACCACGGTCGCCGAGATCGATGCGCACACCCTGCCCGGCTTCCGCCCGCCCGTCGCCGACGGGCATCACGGACGGATCCGCAGCATCGACGCCGACGGCACGCCCGTCCTGGTCTTCCTCGGGCGCACGCACCTCTACGAGGGTCACGGGGTCGAATCCGTCGTCCACGCTGTGCGCACAGCGGCAGCCGCCGGATGCCGCGTCATCGTCCTCACCAACGGCTGTGGCGGACTGGACCCCACCTGGACCCCGGGCACACCTGTCCTCATCCGCGACCACCTCAACCTCTTCGGTGTCACGCCCCTGCGCGGTGCGACGTTCATCGACATGACAGATCTCTACTCAGCGAGACTGCGCGCGATCGCCCGGGACATCGACCCCACGCTCGACGAGGGTGTCTACGCGCAGTTCCTCGGACCGCAGTACGAGACGCCGGCGGAGATCGGCATGGTGCGAGCCATGGGCGGCACGCTCGTGGGGATGTCGACGGTGCCGGAGGCCATCGCGGCCCGCGAGGCCGGGATGGAGATCCTCGGCCTCTCACTCGTCACCAATCTCGCCGCCGGCATGACGGGCGAGCCGCTCAGCCACCAGGAGGTGCTCGCCGCCGGCAACGCCTCCGCCGCACGCATGGGGTCCTTGCTCTCCCAGGTGATCCGGAGGATGTAGTGGGCGTCGCACCGATCTCACCCGAGGAGTGGGTCAGCGACGACCCCGATCCCGCCACACGCGAGACTCTGCGCGCTCTCATCGACGCGGCCGCTGCCGGTGATGCGGACGCGACGGCAGAGATCGCCGATGCCTTCCGCGGGCCGCTCACCTTCGGCACGGCTGGATTGCGCGGCCGCATGGGGCCGGGACCCCACCGCATGAACCGTGTCACCGTGTCGCGCGCCGCGGCCGGGATCGCGGCGTACCTCCTCGCCCATCACGAGCATCCCGCCGCGGTCATCGGCTTCGACGCCCGGCACATGTCGGCTGAGTTCGCGCGCGACTGCGCCGAGGTCCTCGCAGGAGCCGGCGTGAAGGCCCTGGTCCTCCCTCGCCCCCTGCCGACCCCGGTCCTCGCCTACGCCGTGCGGGCGCTCGGCACCGACGCGGGTCTCATGGTGACGGCGAGTCACAACCCCGCGCAGGACAACGGCCTCAAGGTCTATCTCGGGGATGGGCGGCAGATCGTGCCACCCGCCGACGCCGAGATCGCCGCACTCATCGCCGCGGTGGGCCCGCTTGCGCAGATTCCCCGCTCGGATGACCACATCACCCTTGGCGACGACATCGTCGAGGACTATGTCGCGCAGGCTGCCAGGGTGCCGCAGCGCGACACTCCCCGCGATGTCGTGAGCCTGCACACCGCCATGCACGGCGTGGGATCGGCGGTGCTGCAGGAGGCCGCGATCCGAGCCGGGTTCCCCGCGCCCTTCACCGTGGTCGAGCAGCGGGATCCCGATCCCGACTTCCCCACGGTCGTCTTCCCCAACCCCGAGGAGCCGGGGGCCCTCGACCTAGCCCTCGCGGAGGGGCGCCGCATCAACGTCGACCTCATCATCGCGACGGATCCCGACGCGGATCGCTGTGCGCTCGTCGTCGGTGTCCCCCATGGCAGGCCCGCGCACGCTGATGCCCACGTGCCGGGCTCGTGGGTCGCGCTCAGCGGCGACGAGGTCGGCTGGCTCCTCGGTTGGTGGCTGCTGCGACGCGGTGGATTCACCGGCACGATGGCAGCATCGCTTGTCTCATCGACCATGCTCGAGAAGATCGCCGAGGACGCCGGAGTCCCCTACGCCACCACCCTCACGGGATTCAAGTGGATCTCGCGGGTGCCCGACCTCGGCTACGGCTACGAGGAGGCGCTGGGCTACTGCGTGGACCCGCACCACGTCACCGACAAGGACGGCATCACCGCAGCGCTGCTGGCGCTCGAGCTCGTCGCTGCTCTCAATGCCGAGGGCCGCACGGTCTTCGATGTGCTCGACGAGTTGGCGCTGCGGCACGGGGTCCACGCCACGCGGCAGGTGTCGCTACGGATGCCCTCGCCCGAGCTCATCGCAGCCGCGGTCGAGGGCTTGCGGGCGAATCCGCCCGCCTACCTGGCGGGTATGCCCGTCGAGGAGACGGTCGATCTCGCGATGGGCTACGCCGGGTTGCCCGCCACCGAGGGTATCCTCCTGCGCCTGCCGGGGGCACGCGTCATCGTGCGCCCGAGCGGGACCGAGCCGAAAGTCAAGTGCTATCTCGAAGTGGTGCGTCGCGTCGATGGTGCCGGACTTGCCATCGCACGCGAGGACGCGCAAGCCACTCTGGATCGCCTCGCCATCGCCGTGAGCGAGAGACTCGGGGCTGCATGATCGCCACGGTCGAGGTCGACGGCCGGACCTGCGTCATTCGATCCCGGAGTGAGACCGATGCCTGCCCCGACGACTCGTCCGAGTGGGATGAGTGGGACGACGGCGAAACCGTGCCCGGTGAGCATCATCGGGCCGTCATCGTCGTCGACGACGACATCATCGGCACGCTGTCGTGGCACGCGGTCCACTACGGCCCCACGGTCGGCTCGCGAGCGTGGTCGATGGGGATCGCCCTCGCGCCGCTGTGGCGCGGCCAGGGCTGGGGCTCGCTCGCGCAGCGACTGCTCGGCGATCACCTCCTCGAGAGCGCGCACCGCGTCGAGGCGAGCACCGACGTGGACAACGTCGCCGAGCAGCGCAGCCTCGAAAAGGCAGGGTTCCATCGCGAGGGGGTCCTGCGCGGGGCCCAGATGAGGGTGGATGGGCGCCACCACGACCTCGTGATGTACGCGCGCACCCGGGACTAGGCTGGTCGGGTGACCGCCACCCTCGCTGCTGAAGTCACGTCGAGCGACGCGACCTTGCGCGGATTCCTTCACGGCCTGCCGGGAGTCGATCAGGTCGGTGCTGAGGCCCGAGCGGCCATGCTGGCGACCCGCTCGATCAAGGCCGCGAGCAAAGAGCGCGCGATCGACCTGGCGATCTCCATGGTGGATCTGACCACCCTGGAGGGTATGGACACCCCGGGCAAGGTGCGCGCGCTGTGCGCCAAGGCCCTGCGCCCCGACCCCACCGATCCGACGACACCCCATGTCGCCGCCGTCTGCGTCTATGGCGACATGGCCGGCGTCGCCCGGGAGTCGGTGGGCGATGCCCTTCACGTCGCGGCGGTCGCCACCGCCTTCCCGTCGGGTCGGGCCAGCCTGGACGTCAAGCTCACCGACACGCGGGAGGCTGTCGCGGCCGGTGCCGATGAGATCGACATGGTGATCGACCGCGGCGCCTTCCTTGCCGGGCATTACCTCGATGTCTACGACGAGATCGTCGCCGTCAAGGAAGCCTGCGGCACGGCGCACCTCAAGGTCATCTTCGAGACCGGTGAGCTGCGCACCTACGACAACGTGCGCCGGGCGTCGTGGCTGGCGATGCTGGCCGGCGCTGACTTCATCAAGACATCCACCGGCAAGGTGTCACCCGCCGCCACGCCCCCGGTGACCCTGATCCTGCTCGAAGCCGTGCGCGATTGGCATCGGGTGATGGGGCGCTACGTCGGCGTCAAGCCCGCCGGGGGGATCCGTACGACGAAGGATGCGATCCGCTACCTCGTGATGATCAACGAGGTGTGCGGCGAGGCGTGGCTGACCCCCGATCTCTTCCGCTTCGGGGCATCCGCCCTGCTCAACGACCTGCTCCAGCAGCGCCAGCGCATGCGCACCGGCCACTACTCCGGTCCCGACTACGTGACGATCGACTAGGAGCCCGATGACCTTCGACTACGCCCCCGCACCCGAATCCCGGGCCGTGGTGGACATCGCCGCCCACTACGGGCTCTTCATCGATGGGGATTTCGTCGAGACCATCGACGGCACCACCTTCAAGACCATCAACCCCGCGACCGAAGAGGTCCTCAGCGAGGTCACCGACGCCGGTGCCGCAGATGTCGAGCGTGCAGTCAAGGCGGCACGCGCGGCGTACAAGCAGACCTGGTCCAAGATGCCGGGCCGCGAGCGCGCGAAGTACCTCTACCGCATCGCGCGCATCATCCAGGAGCGCTCTCGCGAGCTCGCCGTGCTCGAGACTCTCGACAACGGCAAGCCGATTCGTGAGTCCCGCGACGTCGACATCCCCCTCGTCGCCGCGCACTTCTTCTACCACGCGGGCTGGGCGGACAAGATCGCCTACGCCGGCTACGGCGAGAAGCCCTACGGGGTCGCTGGCCAGATCATCCCGTGGAACTTCCCCCTGCTCATGCTCGCGTGGAAGGTTGCTCCCGCACTGGCGTGCGGCAACACCGTCGTCCTCAAGCCCGCGGAGACGACCCCACTCACCGCACTCGCCTTCGCGGACATCTGCCGCCAGGCGGATCTGCCCCCGGGAGTCGTCAACATTGTGACGGGTGCCGGCCAGACCGGGCGCTTCCTCGTCGAGTCCCCCGGCGTCGACAAGATCGCCTTCACGGGGTCGACGGAGGTGGGCAAGCAGATCCAGCGCGCGGTGGCGGGCACCCGCAAGGGGCTCACCCTCGAGCTGGGCGGCAAGGCCGCCAACATCGTCTTCGACGACGCGGCCTTCGACGAGGCCATCGAGGGAATCGTCAACGGCATCTTCTTCAACCAGGGCCACGTCTGCTGCGCCGGATCGCGCCTGCTCGTGCAGGAGTCGGTGCAAGACGAGGTCCTCGACGCGCTCAAGCGGCGACTCGCGACCCTTCGCCTCGGCGACCCCATGGACAAGAACACCGACATCGGGGCGATCAACTCCCCCGAGCAGCGGGCACGCATCGACGCCCTCGTGCGGGCAGGTGAGGAAGAGGGTGCTGACCGCTGGTCGGCGCCGTGCACGATCCCTGACCGCGGCTGGTGGTTCCCCCCGACGATCTTCACGGGCGTCACCCAGGCGCATCGCATCGCCCGCGAGGAGATCTTCGGACCCGTGCTTTCGGTGCTCACCTTCCGCACGCCCGACGAGGCGGTGGAGAAGGCCAACAACACCCCCTTCGGCCTGTCTGCCGGCGTCTGGACCGAGAAGGGCTCGCGCATCCTCTGGATGGCGTCGCGACTGCGCGCCGGCGTCGTCTGGGCCAACACCTTCAACCGCTTCGATCCCGCATCGCCCTTCGGCGGCTATAAGGAGTCCGGATTCGGACGCGAAGGCGGACGCCAAGGCCTTGCCGCCTATCTCAAGCAGGAGGTCGTGTGATGGAGGGTCGTCTCGACGTCCGCAAGACCTACAAGCTCTTCATCGGCGGTGCCTTCCCGCGCAGCGAGAGCGGACGCACCTACGCCGTGACGGACGCCAAGGGCCGATTCCTGGCCAATGCCTCACTCGCCTCGCGCAAGGACGCTCGCGACGCGGTCCTCGCCGCACGCGCCGCGCAGCGCGGCTGGTGGTCGGCGACGGCGTACAACCGGGGACAGGTGATCTACCGGATCGCGGAGATGCTCGAGGGCCGCCGGGCTCAGTTCGAAGACGAGATCCAAGTCGCCGAGGGCTGCTCGACGCGACGTGCGACGGCCCAGGTGGATGCCGCCATCGACCGGTGGGTCTGGTACGCCGGCTGGTCAGACAAGATCGCTCAGGTGCTCGGCTCGAGCAATCCGGTGGCCGGGCCCTACTTCAACTTCTCGGTCCCCGAGCCGACGGGCGTCGTCGCGGCAATCGCACCGCAGCGACCCTCGCTGCTGGGCCTGGTGAGCGTCGTGGCGCCGATCATCGTGAGCGGGAACTCCTGCGTCGTCGTCGCATCGCCCGAGTGCCCGCTGCCCGCGATCACCCTCGCCGAGGTGCTCGCCACCTCCGACCTGCCCGGGGGCGTGGTCAATATCCTCACCGGCGCACCCGCTGAGATCGGTCCGTGGCTCGCATCGCACGCCGACGTGGATGCCCTGGACCTCACCGGGCTGGTCGACGACGGAGTAGCCACCGAGATGGCGGTGGCCGCAGCAGACACGATCAAGCGAGTGCTCCCGCCGCCGGTGTCCGCACCCGATTGGTCCGCCGATCCCGGCCTCGGCCGCATCAGTGCCTTCGTGGAGACCACGACCGTGTGGCACCCACAGGGTGTCTAACGACGTGCCGAGTGCGCACTTGCGCGTCTGATTTCGGGGCGTTTCCTGCCCGCTAGTGCACACTCGGCGACATGGAACGACTCGCATTCACCGCCACCACGCGCGAGGGCATGCCCTGGGCGGACGAGATCGTCCGCCTGCCCGGTGTCTCCGTCGCGGAGGCGGTCACCGCGCTCTGTGAGGCGCTCCCCGGGGGCTTCGCGTCCACGGCCGATGCAGCCCTGGCCGATGCCCTGCTGTCGGCCGGCGCCCATAGCGTGCGCCACGCTCATCAGATGCGCCTTGCGCTGCCTCTCGCGGACTACGACGATCCGCAGTTCCGGCCGTTCGAGACGGGTGGCAATCCCCCTGTGCCGTGGGTCGAGGTCCTGCCCGCGTTCCTCGCGGCGTACCCACCCGAGCATCCTGATCATCTGCCGGGCGGTGCGTCCCTGATCACCGACTACCTCGAGCCCTACACATCGGGGGGTCGACTCGGACCACTCATCTGCCAGGCGAGTGCGATCGCGGTGCGCGAGGGCTACGCGTATGCCGGGATCCTCGTCGTCGATCGACCCGATGAGGGGCCGTGGGTATGCGACCTGTGGCGGGACCCTGACCCTGCCTACGCCGGGGCCGGACCGGCGCTCCTGCGCTGGGCTGCATCCCGCCTCAATGGATTCGACTCGCTGGGACTCGTCGTCACGGTGGGCAACGACCGGGCCTTGCGCGCCTACGAGCGCGTGGGATTCACGATCGAGTCGACGGCCCGGACCGTGCAACTGCCCTAGCCGGCGTCGGGACGAGCGGTCAGTTGTCGAGTCGGCCCGCCCCTATGGACCACTCAACAAGTGACCACTCGGCGGGGATGGGGCCGTGGGACCTAGTCCTCGTCGCGCTTGCGCAGGCGCATGACCACGATGACGCCGATCGCCGCCACAGCCACGACGCCCACCACGATCGCCGCCCGCGGTGCCCAGCGCTTGGACGACTCAAGGGCGTCCGCTGCCGACTCGAGGACATCGTCTGTCATCCCGAGCACCTCATCGGCGATCGCGAGGACGGATTCTGTCTGCTCGAGGGCACCTCTCAAACGCCCCAGTCCCTCGCGGACTCCCTCGACATTGACGGCGGTGGACTGCAGCTGTTCGATGACACTCATGGCAGGATCCTATGCTCCCGCGGCGGCGTATGCGGGCTTGATGACGTCATCGATGAGAGCCAGGCGCTCGTCGAAGGGGATGAAAGCACTCTTCATGGCGTTGACCGTGAGCCAGCGCATCTCGCGCACGCCCCAGCCGAAGGCCTCGCTCACGGCGAGCATCTCCTGGGTCATCGATGTGTGCGACATGAGGCGGTTGTCGGTGTTGATGGTGACGCGGAAGCGCAGGTCGGCGAGGAGCCCGATGGGGTGCTCGGCGATGCTTGGTGCCGCACCCGTCATGACATTGGACGTGGGGCAGAGTTCGAGGGGGATACGCCGATCGCGCACATAGGCAGCGAGCGGGCCGAGATGGTAGGTGCCATCCGGGCGACGCTCAATGTCATCGACAATGCGCACCCCGTGTCCGAGACGGTCCGCGCCGCACCACTGGATCGCCTCCCAGATGCTGGGCAGGCCGAAGGCCTCGCCGGCGTGGATGGTGAAGTGCTCGTTCTCACGCCGGAGGTATTCGAAGGCATCGAGGTGCCGGGTCGGCGGATAGCCGGCCTCCCGACCCGCGATATCGAAGCCGACCACACCGCGATCGCGGTACTCCACCACGAGGTCGGCGATCTCGCGGCTCTTGGCCGCAGTGCGCATCGCCGTGAGCAGGGTGCCGATGCGGATACCTGTCGCCCGCTCCCCCTCGCGGAAGCCATCGAGCACGGCATCGACCACGTCCCGCAGGGACAGGCCCCGCTGGGTGTGCAACTCGGGAGCAAAGCGCACCTCTGCGTAGACGACGCCGTCCGAAGCAAGGTCCTCGGCGCACTCGCGCGCCACTCGAGCGAGGGCCTCGGGTGTCTGCATCACGCCGACGGTGTGCTGGAAGGTCACGAGGTAGCGATCCAGGGACCCGGAATCTGCCGCATCGCGGAACCAGACCGCGAGGGCCTCAGGATCGGTCTCGGGTAGGTCGGCGTAGCCGGTCTCGGCGGCGAGTTCGGCCACCGTGGACGGACGCAGACCGCCATCGAGGTGATCATGCAAGAGCACCTTGGGGAGGGACCGGATCGTCTCCTCGCTCAGTGCCACCATGACGGGAATCTACCCGCCCTGGCCTCGCGTCACATCACCCTGCCCCTGGGCGACGAGATTGCGCAGCACTCGCAGCGCCACGGAGAGGGTCGCCAGATCACCCGTCTCCAGGGCCGCGATTTGATCCAGGGTCGCCTGTGCACGCGCAAGACCCTCGCGACGCTGCTCCTCCCAGGTGCTCATGCGCACCTCCGGCGACTGGTCCGGTGGCGTCGCCGTCGCCACGCCCGCCGTCACTCCGGCGAGGGCGGCGTAGAGATCCGTGCGCAGGGCCTGTCGGGCTAGGGCGGTCCAGCGGTCGCCCCGCGGCAGCGCCGTAATCCGGTTGAGCAGGCGATCGACGTCGTAGCGCTCGGACAGTGCGAAATAGAGGGGCATGATCTGCGCCGGCGACTGACCGACAGCATCGGCAATCTGCACGATGTCGAGCAGGGCGAAGTCATCGAGCATCGCGCTTGCCTGCTCGGCGAGGGCCACGGGAGCACCGCTCGCGACGAAGGAGGCTGTGGAGGCGTCAAGCCGTGTGCGCTCGGAACCCACGAGCGCTGCGGGCACGAGCGGAGTGAGCTCGGCGACGGCCGGTGCGAAGCGAGCAACTTCGGCCGACACGTCCAGGGCACCGCCCCGGGTCTGCAGGAACCACCGGATGGAGCGGTCGAGCAGGCGTCGCGACTCGTGGTGCAGGAGGTCCTGTGTTGACGTCGGCACCTGGTTGTCCAGGCTGTTGACCGACGACCAGAACGCCGGCAGGTTGAAGATCGCCGACGCCGCGGTTGCCGCGCGGACCACCTCGATGGGTGAGGCACCTGTCTCCTCACAGGCCCGGTAGACGACCGAGATCCCACCGTCGTTGATGAGATTGTTGACGACGACGGTGGTGATGATCTCCTCGTGCAGCGGGTGGCTCCCGATGCGATCAGCGAAACGCTCGCGGAGGACAGCGGGGAAGTAGTCGATGGCGTACTGGGCGAACCACGGGTCGGTGGACAGCCCTGTGCCGTCGAGATCACCGGTGAGCGCGATCTTGGAGTAGGCAGCGAGGATGGCGAGTTCGGGAGAGGTCAGGCCCTGGTGCGCCGCCGCGCGCGTGGTGATCTCCTCGTCATCGGGGAGGTACTCGAGGGCGCGATTGAGGATCCCGCGCGCTTCGAGATCACTGATCATGCGGGCATGCACCGAGATGAGGGGCGCCGCACCCCACCGTGCATTGCCGAGGAGGACGTTCTGGTCATAGTTGTCGGCGAGGACAAGAGCTGCGACCTCGTCGGTCATGGCCGCCAGGAGTGCATCGCGGTCCGCCTCGGTGAGTTCGCCGTCTCGGACTACCCCGTCCAGGAGGATCTTGATGTTGACCTCGTGGTCACTGGTATCCACTCCGGCCGAATTGTCGATGGCGTCCGTGTTGAGGCGCACGCCGTGCCGGCTCGCCTCCACACGACCGAGTTGCGTGAGTCCGAGATTGCCGCCCTCGCCGACGACGCGGCAGCGCAGGGAGTTGCCGTTGACGCGCACGGGATCGTTCGCCTTGTCACCCGCATCGGCACTGGTCTCTGTCTGAGCCTTGACGTAGGTGCCGATGCCGCCGTTCCAGAGCAGGTCGACAGGCGCGGTAAGGATGTGCTTGATGAGCTCCGCAGGAGTGAGCGACGTGACGTCGTCCGCCATGCCCAGGCTTGACCGCACCTCGGACGTGATCTCGATCGACTTGGCGCTGCGCGGGTAGACGCCGCCTCCGCGTGAGATGAGAGCGCGGTCGTAATCCTCCCAGGATGACCGCGGCAGCGCGAAGAGCCGCTCCCGCTCCGCGAATGAGGTCACGGGGTCGGGATCGGGGTCGAGGAAGATATGGCGATGGTCGAAGGCGGCGACCAGCCGGATGTGCGGTGAGAGCAGCATGCCGTTGCCGAAGACGTCACCGCTCATGTCGCCGATGCCGGCTACTGTGAAGTCCTCGCGCTGCACGTCGACGCCGAGGTCGCGGAAGTGCCGCTGCACCGAAATCCATGCGCCGCGGGCCGTGATGCCCATGGCTTTGTGGTCGTAGCCCGCCGAGCCACCTGAGGCGAATGCGTCGCCCAGCCAGAAGGAGTACTCCTCGGCGACGGAGTTGGCGAGGTCGGAGAAGGTTGCCGTGCCCTTGTCGGCTGCAACGACAAGGTAGGGGTCGTCGCCGTCGTGACGGACCACGTCGGGCGGAGGCACCACGACGCCTTCGACGAGATTGTCCGTGATGTCGAGCATGCCTCGGATGAAGGTGGCGTAGGCAGCACGCCCCTCGTTCATCCACGCGTCGCGATCGATCTGCGGGTCCGGGAGCGCCTTGGGTAGGAAGCCGCCCTTGGCGCCCACCGGCACGATGACAGCGTTCTTGACCTCCTGCGCCTTGACCAGGCCGAGGACCTCGGTGCGGAAGTCCGCGCGACGATCGCTCCAGCGCAGCCCGCCGCGTGCGATGCGGCCGAAGCGCAGGTGGACTCCCTCGACGCGCGGGGAGTAGACCCAGATCTCGAAGCGTGGCCGCGGCAGTGGCAGCTCGGGGATGAGCTGCGGATCCAACTTGATCGACAGCCGATCAAGGGGTTGGCCCTCAGCATCGTGCCGGTAGGCATTGCTGCGCAGCGTGGCTAGGACCATGCCGAGCAAGGAGCGCAGGATGCGATCCTCGTCCAGGCTCATCACGTCGTCGAGTGCTTGACGCGCGCGCGCGGCCAGGTTGTCCTGTCGGTCGCGCCGCCCGTTCTCCTTGCTCGGGTCGAATCGCGCCTCGAAGATCTCCACGAGGAGTTGGGCGATCGAGCGATTGCCCAGGAGCGCAGACTCCACGAAGTCCTGTCCCCGGCTCGCACCCGTCTGCTGGAGGTAGCGGACGTAGCAGCGCAGGATGACGACCTGCTGCCAGGTGAGAGCCGTGCGCACCGTGAGGCCGTTGAGTGCATCCGCCTCGCACCTGCCGTGCCAAATGGCAAGGAAGGCCGCTTCGAATCTCCCCCGTAGGTCGTCGCGGGCAGGGATATCGCCCTCGGGTAGTTGGAAGCCGAGGTCGTACACGTGCAGGGGCACCCTGCCCACACGCTGGATGTCGTAGGGATGCTCGTCTTCCACGATGACACCGAGGGATCCGAGCACCGGCAGGACCCGGGAGAGCGAGATGGGGTCGCCGGCCCGGATGATCTTGAGGCGCCGCAATCGCGACTCATGTCCCTCGGGGGAGTAGAGGCGCAGTCGTATCGCGCCATCGGGCGATCCCTCGGCGATGAGGACGTCCTTGACCGCGGCATCGGCAGGTACCTCGTGCTTGTAGGCCTCGGGGAAGCCATCCGCGTACGACGCGAGGATCTCAGCGGCGCGATCCTCGCCGACTCGCTCGATGAGTTCAGCCGCGAAGTCGTCGGACCAGCTCCGCACCGTGTCGGCGATGCGCGCCTGGACCTCGACCACATCCGCATCGCGAATGACCTCGCCGGGGGCCGCTCGCACGACCACATGCAAGCGGGCGAGCACCGACTCCGACACGCGAGCGGTGTAGTCCACAGAAACGCCGCCGTAGGCCTCCTGAAGGATTTGCTGGATACGCAAGCGCACGGCCGTGGTGTAGCGATCACGCGGGAGGTAAACGAAGCACGACATGAAGCGGCCATAGGGGTCGCGGCGGACGAAGAGCCTGGTCTGTCGGCGCTCCGCCATCTGGTGCACGGCCAGGGCCACCGCGGCAAGGTCGGACGGCTCGACCTGGAAGAGCTCCTCGCGCGGATAGGTCTCGAGGAACTGCAGGACCTCCTTGCCCGTGTGCGAGCGCGGATCGATGTCGAGCTCAGACAGCACCCGGTCGACTCGCGTGCGCAGGATGGGGATCTCCCGCACGGACTGCGCGTACATCGACGCGGCGTAGATCCCGAGGAATCGACGCTCCCCGATCACACGCCCCGACTCGTCGAAGCGCTTGACGCCGATGTAGTCGAGGTAGGACGCACGGTGCACGGTCGAACGACTGTTAGCCGTCGTGAGCACGAGGATGCGAGGCTCGCGCGCGCGGGCCGCCACGAGTTCGCTGAGGTAGGTGGAGCCGCCCGTGAGGTCGGGGTCTGAGCGAAGGATGCCCAGCCCGGTGCCGGGGACGGCGCGCAGGCGGTCACCCCCGTCGTCATTGACGAGGTCGTACTCCCGGTATCCGAGGAAGGTGAAGTTGTCGTCGGCCGCCCACCTCAGGAGCGCAGCCGACTCAGCGACCTGATCGGGTGCGATGCCGGCGGGTGGATGCTCCTGGATCTGATTCGCCGTATCAATGGCTTCGGCGCGCATGCGCGGCCAGTCCTCCACTGCCTCGCGCACATCGCTGAGCACCCGCCGCAGTGAGTTCTCGATCTCCGCCGCGGATGCCCCACCCCTGCTGATCTCGGCGTGGATCCAGGATTCCCTCGTGCCCGCACCGTCAGACGCCACGCCCTGCAGCGCACCGGTGACGTCGCGCTGAACCGAGAGGACGGGATGGATCACGAGCCGTAGCGATCGACCCAAGCGGGTGAGTTCCGCCGCGACGGAGTCGACGAGGAAGGGCATGTCGTCCGTGACGATCTCCACGACGGGACCACCGCATGACCAGCCATCGGTGTCCTCGGTGGGCGTGTGGACCCGCACGCGGGCGGTGCCCGGCGGGCGATCGCTCGCGAGCTCCACGTGGGAGACCATCGCGCCCAGGAGGTCGGCAGCACGGCGAGCCTCGAGATCTTCGGCGGGGACATGCCGGTAGTAGATGGGCGCCAGGTCCTCGAGCAACGGACTTCCCGCCGCCATGCCCTCGACCTCGCGCAGGACGGTGCGCCCCTGCGGGTCACCCCCGTGGGACAGCCCCATGGCCGTCGCCTCCTCGAGCCAGTGGCCTGTGTCAGCCTGTATCGGCCAGCCTGCCAGATCCGCCGTGCTCTAGGGCCACCCGGCTCGTCCTCAGGGAGGTCTCGAGCACCTCGAGTCGACGGCGACCGTCCATGATGTTGCCGCCCATGGCCTCGAGGTCCTCCCGGCCCGGCCCGAGAACCGTCACTCGTGCCCCGTCCCCGCGCAGCTCCTCGACCTCGGACTCGCACCGTCGAGTGACACTCCCGCGCCACCGGCGCTCGAGTCGGGTGAGGAGGGTGTCAGGCTCATCGGTCTCGAAGGACACCATCGGAGCGACGACATAGACCTCGTCCAGGCCCCGACCGACGAGTACGTCGGCAGAGGTTGCGGACCAGGCACCGCCGTCGATGTAGGTGCGACCATCGATGGTCACGGGCTCGAACCATCCGGGGATAGCACATGACGCCATCACGGCGTCCGCAAGTGGCGCAGGAGGCGCATCCTCGCGCCCGAAGACCACGCGGTGACCGGCCTCGTAGTCCATGGCGACGATCCACAGCGCCGGATGCGGCGACCACTCCCCGAAGGGTGTGATCGCATCGATGAGGTGTCCCACGCGCTCCAGGGAACCGTTGCCCACGGGCATGAAGGCCGAGAGGACCGCAGTGGGAGGCATCTTGAGCCCGTGGCGCAGGGATGATGCCATGAGACGCACCGAACCCGGCCCGCGTAGACGCGGCATCGAGGGTCGGCGGCCACCGGTGGCGGTCTCGTAGTCCCACAGGTAGCCCGCCAGCGGGCCTTCGGTGATGGGTTCGCCTCGCTGATGGTCGCGCAGCGAATCGATGCTCACTCCCGCGCCCACGAGCGCGCCCAGGACCGAGCCCGCGGAGGTGCCGACGATGACGTCGAAGTCACGGGGGTCGATGCCGTGCACTTCTTCGATGGCCTGAAGTGCGCCGACGGCCCAGGCACCGCCGAGGACACCGCCGCCACCGAGGACGAGACCTCGGCGGGTCGGAGGGGACTGCGAATCAGGCATGCGAGCCGCTCACCGTCACTCCGCCACCGTGAGGTGACGCGGGCCGCGGGTGGCCTCGAATAGCTCGGCGAGCGACTCGCGAAGTGCCTGCGCGAGGACGTCGAGATCGGGAAGTGCATACCGATCGGCATTCAACCCGAGGAACACACCGCCATCGTACGACGTCATGCCGATGCTGAGCCCATGACGCGAAGTCAAAGGGACGATCGGATAGGCGGCGAGCATGCGGGCGCCGCCCGCATAAAGCGGTGTCTGTGGTCCTGGGACGTTGGTGATGGTGAGGCTGTAGGAGCGCTGCGACAGCGAGGCTCCCACCCGCGCGCCCAGGGTGTGCAGGGTCGGCGGGGCGAAACCAACCAGGCCGACCATCGCCTTGGCGCCGACCGGCCTGGCCTCCTCGCCGTAGCGCGAGGTGTCGAATGCGATGCGCTGGAGTCGGATGATGGGGTCGGGCTCGCCGACCGGCAGGTCGAGCAGGAAGGCATCCACCAGGCTCGCAGCATCCGGATCGCCGGCGACGCTCATGGGCACGAGGGTGCGCACGATGGTCTCGTGCGTGACCGGGGCTCCGCGCGAGAGCAGCCAGGAGCGCAGCGCCCCGGCCACGACGGCGAGTGCGACGTCATTGATCGTGCCCCCGCGCGCCTTGCGCACCTCGCGGAGATCTTCGAGCCTCAGGTCGACCGTGGTGAACCGGCGCTGCTGACCCACCTCGACGATGAGGGGATTCGGCTCTTGGGGGCGCACCGCGGCGACCACGGTGGCCACCGCATCACCCACGGCCTGCCGCGCCGCGCCCAGGCCCCCGCGCATGACGTCGACAAGTGCCGTCGGATGACCGACCACATCTCCCAGCGCGCCGGCGACGAGTTCCACCGAACTCGGCCCGCGGGCGGGGCGCCATGTCGTGACGGGCGCACCGCGCACCTGATCGCTCTCCTCGAGGATCACCTCGCCGAGGTCCACGGCGGTGATGCCGTCGACCATGGCCTGATGCGTCTTGCTGAGCAGCGAGAAGCGATTTCCCTCGACTCCCTCGACGAGGTACACCTCCCACAGGGGATGGCGTCGGTCGAGCGGACGGCTCATGATCCGCGCGACGAGGTCGTTGAGCTGGCGCAGCGAGCCGGGAGCCGGCAGCGCGGAGCGGCGTACATGGAAGGTGACATCGAAGTGCTCGTCGTCCACCCAGACGGGTGACGCAAGACGCCCCGGGACCTCGCGGAGCCGCTGCCGGTAGCGCGGGACGTAAGCGATGCGGTCCCGGATGAGCTTGACGAGGCGCTCGTGGTCGAGCACACCCGGCTGCTCCTGGAAGAGCGTGAGGCTGCCCACATGCATGGGCGTGGCAGGACCCTCGAGGTAGAGGAACGACGAGTCGAGGGCGGAGAGGCGGTCGGCCACGATGCCATCGTGCCACGCCACCCGGCGTGATCTCGCCGCTCAGGCGAGATCGATGCCGAACAGTGTCTCGAGTTCCGTGAGCGTCTCCTCGTACGTGACGTGGCGCACACCGACGAGGCCGAGATCTGCCGCGGCCGTGATGTTGTGCGGCAGGTCATCCACGAAGACGCACGCGGAGGCCGGGAGGTCCATGAGCCCCAGAGTGAGATGGAAGATCTCCGCCTCAGGCTTGCGCATGCCAACCTCCCCTGAGATCACGACGACGTCGAACATCCCGTCCCACAAATCCCGGGGGTAGAAGTCACCCCATGAGTTGGAGAGGAGGGCCGTGCGGATCCCGCTTTCGCGCGCGCGGCGGACGAGGGCATTCATGTCGTGTGCGTGCTCGAACTCGTCGAACATGCGCGCGAGGAACCCCTCGGCGACCACGGGGTTGCCGGTGCGACGACTCAGTTCGGCTGCGAGCACCTCCTCGAAGTGCGGCACCTCGATCTCGCCACGCTCGAGAGCGTGAATGGGGTTGAGCATCGCCTCCAGCTCGCCCTCGGGCCCCAGCCACGTGCGCATGATGTCGGCGTACGCGGAGAGGTCGATGGCGTGGCGCTCGGCCCAGCGACGGACGGAGGAGTTGATGTCCGTGGTGAGCACGCCGCCCCAGTCGACGATGAGTCCGGGGTAGGCGGGTGCGTCGGGCATGCACTGATCCTAGGCGGGCACCGCCTCGCGCTCCCCGGACACGGCCATCGTCCGACGCGCGAATTCACGGAGAACACTGCGTGCCGGCGATCGCGTTGCGGCCTCGGCAAGGGTCCGGCCCTGTCGAAGGCAGGCGTCGTACGCCGCACGGTCATCCGGCACGCACGTGATGTCGGTGACTCCCGCGTGGCGACG
>JBMOIL010000022.1:0-21133 GCA_049317345.1 Candidatus Nanopelagicales bacterium | reverse complement strand
TGACGGACTAGGGGGCGATGGAGTCCATCGGTGCGCCGATGCCCGTCTCCTCGAGCAGCGCGTAGACCTCGGTCGCCCGATAGCGCCGATGTCCGCCGAGCGTGCGCACGGCAGAGAGCTTGCCGGCCTGCACCCAGCGCGACACCGTCTTGGGATGCACGCGGAAAAGTTGAGCGACCTCAGCGGGCGTGAGCAGACGCTCAGGCTCCGAGAATTTGTCGTTGGGCACGGTCACCAGGTCCCCCGATCGGTTGATGTCCCAGGAAGACCCTACCGGGATTCGCCCGATTTGCCCCGGAAGCGGTGGTTTTCCTTCGTCCGGCCCCCCGGTTTGCCGACTCGTCGACACCCCAGGATGCTGGGCCCATGAGTGATGTCGTGGACCGCGGGGGCGCCTGGGCCGTGGTGGGGGCCGGGCCCCATGGCCTGTCCGCCCTGAAGAACCTGCTCCAGCTCGGCCTCGATGCCGATGGCTTCGAGCGCGATACCGACCTCGGTGGCAATTGGAACTTCCACGCTGAGAACTCGCGCGTGTATGAGTCGACGCACCTCATCTCGACCAAGCCCTTCACGCAGTTCCCGGACTTCCCCATGCCCGACGCCTACCCGGACTATCCCTCGCACTGGCAGGTGCATCGCTACTTCCGTTCCTACGCCGAGCACTTCGGCCTATTCGATCACCTGCACTTCAACTCCGAGGTCGTGAGCGTCACGCCTGCTCCGGGCGAGCGCTGGGATGTCACCGTGCTCGACCGCGAGTCAGGTGTCGAGACGACGCGTGAGTACGCCGGGGTCGTCATCGCCAACGGTCACAACTGGTGGCCCAAGATCCCGCAGTACCCGGGGCAGGACACCTTCACTGGCGAGATCAAGCACTCCGCGGACTACAAGAGCGCCGAGGTGGTGCGCGGCAAGCGCGTGCTCGTCGTCGGTGCGGGCAACACGGGCTGCGATGTCGCCGTCGAGAGCGCGCAGAATGCCAAGGAGACTTACCACTCCACGCGCCGCGGCTACTACTACAACCCGAAGTACGCCTTTGGCCGTCCCTCGGACCAGACCGCTGACCTGCTGCTGGCCCTGCGCCTGCCTCTCGCCCTGCGCCGGGTGATGTTCAAGTCGGTGCTGCGCCTCACGGTGGGTGACTTCGAGAAGTTCGGGCTGCGCAAGCCTGACCATGAGTTCTTCGAGACGCACCCGATCGTCAACCAGCAGCTCGTCTATTACGTCGGCCACGGTGACATCCAGCCCAAGCCCGACATCGACCGCTTCGACGGCTCCACCGTGTATTTCGAGGATGGCACGAGTGCGGAGATCGATGTCGTCGTCTTCTGCACCGGCTATCTCGCGCACTTCCCCTTCCTCGACGACGCCTACCTCAATCCTGAGGGTGACCACCCGGTGCTCGCGCGTCAGATCTTCACCCCGGCGACGCCGACCCTCGCGGTGTCGGGGCTGATCCAGCCGGACAGCGGGCAGTGGACCATCGCGCACTGGCAGGGCATGCTCATCGCCACTTACGCCGCCCTGCGCGCGCAGGATCCCGCTGCCGCGCAGCGCTTCTACGACGCGATCGTGAGCGAGACAGGCGTGCGCTTCACCGGTGGCGCGGAATACAAGGACTCCACGCGCCACTACTACGAGATCGCCCACCAGGAATACCTGCGCGCCATCGAGCGTGATCTGCAGCGCCTGGAGAGCATGACTCCGCTGGCGGCCGCGCGATGAGCGCGCCAATGAAGATGAAGGTGCGCCGCCCCTCCAAGGTGATGCGCATGTGGGACTGGTCGGTGCCTCCGACCAGTGCACATCGCGAGGTCCTCTCGATCGTGCCCGAGGGCTGGATCGACGAGCCACGCGCCACCCGCAAGCCGCCGATCCTCTTCGTCCACGGCATCGCGCACGGTGCCTGGTGCTGGCGCGAGCAGTGGATGCCCGCGGCCGCTGAGCGCGGCTTCCCTGTCTACGCCGTCTCGCTGCGCGGGCACGGCGACTCCGGTGGCCGCAAGCGCCTCGGTCGCACCTTGCTGCGCCACTACGTGCACGACGTCATGCAGACGATCACCGAGCTGCCGCAGCAGCCCGTGCTGGTGGGGCACTCCATGGGCGCGCTCGTCTCCCAGCTCGTGGCGGATCGCTATCAGCCGCGGGGCCTCGCGCTTCTCACGCCCGCGCCGATCCAGGGCGCGGCGTACGAACTGCCCAAGCTCATCCGCAGGCGCCCGCTCGACGCCCTCAAGGTCGTCGCGGGTGGGACTCTGCCGCTGCGCTCCGAGCAGCTCTTCACCGGCCTCGATGAGACCACCGCCGCGCGCTACGTCGATCGGCTCGGACGCGAGTCGCCGTGGGCGCAGTACGAATTGCTTGTCCCGCATCGCATCGGCCCCGTGCGCTGCCCTGTGCTCGTCGTGGGCACGCCCGATGATCGGGTCGTCGACGAAAAGGCGGTCGAGGTCACCGCTGCGGCGTACGGCGTCGAGCCCATATGGCTTCCGGGCATCGGCCACGACCTCATGCTCGATGCGGGCTGGGAGAAGGCACTGTCCGTCGTCCTCGACTGGATCGACGAGCGCTGCTGAAGGACTTGTCCACAGAGCACCCCTTCTCTCTGGCCTCATCTGGGGGTGCTGTCCCAGCCTTCCGGAATGACTCGCCCTTTCGAGTTCGATCCGGCCAAGAGCCAGGCGAATCTGGCTAAGCACGGGATCGATTTCCGGACTGCTCAAGAGCTTTGGGGAGATCCGCGGCTTGTCACCTTGGATTCCCCGACGGTAAGCGAGACACGCTTTCTCTGCGTAGGGGCGATCCGGGGTACCGTGTGGACGGCCATCTTTACTATCCGCGAGGACCGCATCCGCATCATCAGCGTCCGTCGCGCCAGGCTTCAGGAGGCGAGGCTCTATGAAGGCCAGTGACATCGATCGGTCATTCGACCGTGGCGAGGACGTCCTGCACTTCTTCGATCTATCCACGGCCCAACGGCCCAACCAGATGCACAATGGCCACATGGCTGATCCCGCACTCGCCCAGCAGCTTGAGACCTGTCTCACGGCGTACTCCATGGACCGCACCCCCGATCCCGACATCGAGCGCGCGGCAGTGAAGGCGACGCTGGGGCTCCTTACGGCCTCCGCGCCCGGCAAGTCCGTCGAGGTGCGTGTGCCGCCGTACGCCGCGGTGCAGGCGGTCGAAGGCGTGAAGCATCGGCGCGGCACCCCGGCGGCCGTCGTGGAGTGCGATGGCCGCACCTGGCTCCAGCTCGCCACGGGAGCACTCACCTGGGCTGACGCCGTGGCGAGCGGCAGACTGCGCGCGAGCGGGGAGCGCAGCGACCTCTCGGCCTACCTCCCCCTTGCCTAGCGGCACCACTTTTCGCCAGTTATCGCGACTTCGGCGTGTAAGGAAGTCCCGCGAAGTGGCAAAAACGGGCTAGTCGCGCAGCGGATAGCGCCAAACGAAGGGCAGGCTCAGCGCGACGAGCACCACCGGGAGCACCGAGAAGGCGAACGCGATGCCCACGATCGCCGTATCCGGCTGGGCGACGACCTGCCCTGCCGTGGTCGAGATGTACCCCGTAACGGCGAGCAGCATGAGCACGAGCGCGGGGCCCACAGCGAAGGCCCCTGTCTCACCGGCCGTCCACACACCTGTAAAGGCCCCGGCCTGCTGACTCCCCGTGCGCGCCGCATCGTCGGAGATGGTGTCGGGAAGCATCGCGAGCGGGAACATCTGCATGCCGGCATAGCCCACGGACGTGACGGTGATGAGGCCCAGTGCCGCGGGGAGTGGCACGACATGCGCGGCCAGCGAAGCCACAAGCCCTGCCATGAAGATGAACGACGCGATGATGAAGCCCGTGCGCTTGCCGATGCGATGGCCGACGAAGGCCCACAGCGGCATGGCGAGTACGGCGGGCACGAGCAGGACGCCGAAGACAATGCCGAAGTCCTCCACGCCGAGGACGTAGCGCGAGAAGTAGGGGGCCGCGGCCAGCACGGCACCAGCCGCGAGCGCCTGCAGGATGAAGGCGACGATGAGAAGGCGGAAGGGACGAGCCGACCACGCGATCCGGAACTGCTGCTTCAGGGAGTGGTCACCCGCGGTCGACTCGGCCACATAGCGGCGGAGCCGTCGTACGACGATCCAGCACACGAGCATGGCGAGGGCGATGAGCACTCCGACGGCGAGGCCCATGAGCAGGTAGCCGGTGTATTCATCGGCGACAACCCCGACGATGACGGGCGCACCGACGCCGAAGAGGAGGATGGCGACGACCTGGAATCCCACGCGCCACGACATGAGTGTCGTGCGCTCCCGAGGCGAGTCGGTGATCTCCGCAGCGAGTGCGATGTAGGGCACCTGGAAGAACGCGAAAGCCGACGCTGCGATGAGGAAGGCGAGGAGTACCCACGCGGCCGCGATACTCGAACCCGCTCCTTCGGGCACGGCAAACATGAGCGGGAAGCTAATGAGCATCCCGACTGCACCGAAGACGAGAAGTCGCGCTCTGTTGCCGGTGCGCGCGACGGATCGGTCACTGAGGTTGCCGACGTAGGGGAGGAAGAAGACGTCCCAGATCTTGGGCACCAGCACCACGAGCGAGGCGATGCCGGCGGCCACGCCGAGGGTGTTGGTGAGGTAGATGGCGAGGATGAGTCCGGGCACGGTGCCGAATCCCGCGGTGCCCGCGGCGCCGAGGGCATAGCCCAGGGTGGCGCCGCGGGTGAGCCGCGCCTCCACCGCTGAGGGGGACATGGGGGGAGGCTAGTGCGGCCCCGGGAATTTGACACCGGGCTGTCTCCTGATCCAAAGTTAGGCAGTCCTAACTTAGCCTTACCTAAGGAGTTCTCGGTGATCCTGTCCGGCCCCCGGCGGGCGCTGCTCGGCCTCGCCGCTGCTGCGCTTGCCCTCCCTCTCCTCGCCGCCTGCGGCGGGGGATCCAACTCGGCAGACGGCCCCCTCACCGTTTACTCCGGCCGCTCCGAGGAGCTCGTGGGTCCGCTCTTCGCTCTCTTCACGGAGCAGACGGGCATCGCGGTCGAGGCGAGGTACGGCGACACCGCTGAGCTGGCTGCCCAGCTCCTCGAAGAGGGCGACGCCAGCCCCGCTCAGGTGTTCTTCGCTCAGGATGCCGGCGCGCTCGGCGCTGTCGATGCCGCGGGGCTCTTCGCGCCGCTGCCCGCGTCGGTGCAGACGACGGTGCCCCAGGACTACCGCGCGGCCAACGGTGACTGGACCGGCGTCACCGGACGCGCACGTGTGATCGCGTACGACGCCGAGCAGGTGCCGGCAGCCGACGTGCCACAGTCGGTCGTCGATCTCACGGATCCGAAGTGGAAGGGCCAGGTGGCCATCGCGCCGACTAACGCGTCCTTCCAGGCCTTCGTCACCGCGATGCGCGTCTCCCAGGGAGACGAGGTGACCAAGCAGTGGCTCGAGGGCATGGTCGCCAACGACGTACAGACCTACGAGAAGAACGCCCTCATCCTCGACGCCGTCGACACCGGTCAGGCACAGCTGGGCCTGGTCAACCACTACTACTGGTACGAGAAGGCCGCCGAGGTCGGCGCCGACGCCATGCGCGCGCAGATCGCCTTCACCAAGCCCGATGACCCTGGCAGCCTCGTCAACGTCGCTGGCGTCGGCATCCTCACGGGCGCGGCCGACAACCCGAGTGCCGCGAAGTTCGTCGAGTGGCTTCTCACGCCTGAGACGCAAGGGTGGTTCGTCGAGAACACCTTCGAGTACCCGCTGCTGCCGTCCGTGGCTGCGGCCGAGGGCCTGCCGGCACTCGACACGCTGCGCGGACCCGACGTGGCACTCGCGGAGCTGGCGGATCTGCCCGGCACCCTCGCCATGCTCGAGGACGTCGGCCTCATCTGATGTCAGCAGTCGCGACGCCGACCCGCCGGGCCAACAGAGGGCGGCCGCCGCGCCTGTTGATCGTCGCGGGCGCGATCACCGCTGTCGTGGCGCTCATCCCGCTCGTCTACCTCGTCGTGCGCGTGAGCGAAGCCGGTCTCGCGCGGATCATCGAGGTCCTCGTGCGCCCGCGCACGCTGGAGACGGTCTTCACCTCCGTGAGTCTCGTGCTGGTCGTGGTGACGGCCTGCCTGCTCATCGGCATCCCCACGGCGTGGCTCGTCGCTCGCTCCGCGCTTCCGCTGCGCGGCATGTGGCTCGTGCTCGTGGCGCTGCCGCTGGCGATCCCCTCCTACGTCGCGGCGTACGCGTGGCTCGCGCAGTTCCCGGCGATGCACGGCTTCTGGGCTGCCGCGCTCATCCTCACCCTGGTGTCCTCGCCGTACGTCGTCCTGCCGGTGACGGCGGCCTTCCGCGCGAGTGATCCCGCGCTCGAGGAGGTCGCTCGGTCCCTGGGGCGGGGCCCCTTCCGCGCATTCGCCACCACCACGCTGCCGCAGGCGTGGCCGGCGGCGGCCGGTGGCGCCCTGCTCGTGGCGCTCTATGTGCTCTCGGACTTCGGTGCTGTGGCCCTGCTGCGCGTGGATGCCTTCACCCGCGTGATCTATGCCTCCTATCGCGCGAGTTTCGACCGTGTGAGTGCCGCGGTCCTCGCGCTCGTGCTCGTGGCACTCGCCGCCCTTCTCGTCTACGGCGAGCGGCGCGTGCGCGGACGCACCCGGCGCTGGCGCGTCGCCACCGGCACGCAGCGCACGGCGGTCCCGGTGGTGCTCGGACCGGGAGCCCGCATCGGTGCACTCGCCTGGCTCGTCGGCCTCACGGTGCTGGCCCTGGGTGTGCCACTGGTCTCTCTCGTGCTGCGCATGCTGCAGGGCAGTCGCACTCCGCTCGACCCCCTCGAGCTCCTCACCGCCGCACTCACGTCGCTCGGCGTCGCTCTGGCCGGCGCAATCCTCGCCGTCCTGCTTGCACTGCCCGTCGGCATCCTCGCCGCGCGCTACCGCACGCGATCGGTCCGCACCATCGAGACCGTCTCGTATACCGGTCACGCCCTGCCTGCGGTCGTGGTCGGACTCTCGCTCGTCTTCCTCACCCTCGCGGTCTTCCCGGCGGCGTACCAAACGATTGGGATCCTGGCCTTCGCCTACGCCGTGCTCTTCTTGCCGAAGGCGATCGGGGCGACGCGCAGCGCGACGGCCGCAGTGTCGCCGGTGCTCGAGCAGACGGCGCGCACTCTCGGGCGCGGTCCCCTGCGCGCGTGGGCCGAGACCACGTTCCGTCTCACACTTCCTGGCATCGCAGCGGGTGGCCTGCTCGTCCTTCTCACGGCGATGAAGGAGCTCCCGGCGACGCTCATGCTGAGGCCCACCGGTCTGGACACGCTCGCCACCGAGCTGTGGAGTCGCACCGAGATCGCGGCGTACGGCTCTGCGGCGCCTTACGCGATCGCCCTCGTGGCCCTGGCCGCCGTCCCCGCGTGGCTGCTCAGCCGCGCGATGACACGAACCGATGCCGATACGGGCGCCGTCGATACGGTGGAGTCATGACGGGCGTCGATGTGCGCAGCCTCACCGCAGGCTACGGCGGTGACGCGGTGCTCGCCGATCTCGACCTGTCGGTGCCGTCGGGGGCGGTCGCTGCGGTGCTCGGGCCCAGTGGTTCGGGCAAGACGACCCTGCTGCGCGTCCTCGCCGGATTCCTCAAGCCGACCTCGGGCACGGTCTACTTCGGCGACCGTCTTGTCGCCGGCGCGGGACCGGGCTTCCCGCACGCCTTCGTCCCCCCGGAGAAGCGACGCATCGGCATCGTCCCTCAGGAGGGCGCGCTCTTCCCCCACCTCGACGTCTCGGCGAACGTCGGCTTCGGACTCCCGCGCTCCGATTCGACGGCGCGCATCGCGGAGGTGCTCGAGATGGTGGGCATGTCCGACTACGCCCACGCCCGCCCGCATGAACTCTCCGGCGGCCAGCAGCAGCGTGTGGCACTTGCGCGCGCGCTCGCACCTCGACCCGATGTCATCCTGCTGGATGAGCCCTTCACGGCACTTGATGCGGCTCTGCGCGTCCGCCTGCGTGCGGAGGTGCGTGATTTGCTCCGCGGGCTCGGCACGACGGCTCTCCTCATCACGCACGATCAGGAGGAGGCACTCTCCACCGCCGATCTGGTCGCTGTGCTGCGTGATGGTCGCATCGTGCAGGTCGGCACACCTCTTGATGTGTACGACGTACCCGCTGATCTCGACGTCGCTCGATTCGTCGGCGACGCCGTTGAACTCCCCGCTGTCACCCATGGAGGGCGCGCGACGTGCGCTCTCGGCGATGTCCCGGTCCACCCCTCGACCGCTGACGTCCCCGAGGGGCAGGCCACGGTCGTCCTGCGCCCCGAGCAGCTCGTGCTCTCCTGCCCGGTCGAGCCGTCCCTTGTGACCCTCCCCGGCTCCGGAGTCGTGCGCGAAACCTCCTACCACGGTCACGACTCGCTCCTGCGCGTCGAACTCGCTGACGGCACATGGATCCCCGTGCGCGTGCCTGGCGGTACGCCGCCGCCGCGACCCGGAGATGCCGTGGTCGTGAGTGTCACCGGCCCCGGCCGGCTCTACCGCTCCTAGGGAGAGGTCACGATTCGGCGACGTGACCGAAGGTGGACCCGAGATTTGCGCCCTGTCGCGGGCCATTCCCTTTATGCTGGCGCGGTTTTCGGGGGTTCCCGCCTTCGGGTCCTGAGAGAGGTCATGTGAGCACTGCCATCCGATTGACGAACCTGCGCAAGGAGTTCGGCGACGTGGTGGCGGTCGACAACGTCGATCTCGATGTGACCGATGGTGAGTTCCTCACCCTCCTCGGGCCCTCCGGCTCCGGCAAGACCACCGTGCTGCGCATGATCGCCGGTTTCGAGCAGCCGACCTCGGGCACCATCGAACTCGCCGGCGTGGATGTCACTCGGGTGCCCCCCTACTCGCGCGACGTCAACACCGTCTTCCAGGACTACGCCCTCTTCCCGCACATGGATGTGCTGTCGAACGTCGAATACGGGCTCAAGGTCAAGAAGGTGTCCAAGACGGAGCGGCGCCAGCGCGCCGAAGAGGCACTCGCTGCGGTCCGCCTGGAGGACTACGGCGCGCGCAAGCCCAGCCAGCTCTCCGGTGGTCAGCGTCAGCGAGTGGCGCTTGCACGTGCGCTCGTCAATCGCCCGCGCGTACTCCTCCTTGATGAGCCGCTGGGTGCGCTGGACCTCAAACTGCGCGAGCAGATGCAGGTGGAGCTCAAGGAGCTGCAGCGTGCGGTGGGGATCACCTTCGTCTTCGTCACGCATGACCAAGAGGAAGCCCTGACCATGTCGGACCGCATCGCGGTCTTCGACGCGGGCCGCATCGCCCAGATCGGGACGCCGGTCGAGATCTACGAGCACCCGAAGACGCCCTTCGTCGCGGGCTTCGTGGGCGTATCCAACCTGCTCGAGGCCGGGGTGGCCGCCACACTGCTGGGCCGCGAAGGACTGTGGTCGGTGCGACCGGAGAAGATTCGCGTCCTCCTGGGCACAGCCTCGCCCGAGGGCAGCGAGCGCGCCGCCGCCGGAGTGATCCGCGAGGTCGTCTACGTCGGCATGTCGACACGCTTCATCGTCGACCTCGACGCGGGCGCCACTCTCATTGCCGTCCAGCAGAACTCTCACGCCACCTCGTCCGAGTTGGGCGCCATGCGAGGTCAGCGCGTGACATTGATGTGGAACACCGAGCACGAAATCCCTGTGGGGTAGTGGCGGTGTTCACAGGACCACGCCATCCGGCGCGGCCCACCGAAGAGAAGGAGGAGCAGGTGCACACAGCGCGTCTGCTGAAAATGATGGCTGTCGGCGGTGCCGCAGCCCTGGTGCTCGCCGCCTGTGGTGGCGGCAGCGATAGTGGTTCGGGCGACTCGGGCGGCGTGCCTGACGTCCCTACCTATCAAGGTCCCGTCGGCGACGGCGAGGGCGCACTCAACATCCTCGCGTGGCCCGGGTACGCCGAGAATGGCAGCACGGACCCGTCGGCGAACTGGGTCGGTCCCTTCGAAGAGGCCACCGGTTGCAAGGTCAACGTCAAGACCTTCGGCACCTCGGATGAAGCGGTCAAGCTCATGCAGGGTGGCGGCTGGGATGTCGTGTCCGCATCCGGTGACGCGTCGCTGCGTCTGATCTACGGCGGCAACGTCCAACCGATCAACATGGATCTGGTGCCCAACTACGCCGACATCTTCCCGGATCTGAAGATGAAGTCGCACAACAGCGTCAACGGTGTCGCCTACGGCGTGCCGCACGGTCGCGGCGCCAATCTCCTCGTCTGGAACAAGGAGAAGGTCGGCGAGACGGTGGACTCCTGGTCTGTGATGTTCGAGCCCGACTCCCCGGCTGCCGGTGGTGTCGGCCCGTACGACTCGCCGATCTACATTGCCGATGCCGCGGTCTACCTGATGGCGACGCAGCCGGAGCTCGGTATCAAGGATCCGTACGCGCTCGATCAGACGCAGTTCGATGCCGCGATCAACCTGCTCAAGCAGCAGGAGCCGCTCGTGAGCGAGTACTGGAGCGACTACCTCAAGCAGATCGACGCAGTGAACGCCGGCACCATGACGGCCGCCACGTCCTGGCAGGTCATCGTCAACGGCTTCGACGCCGCGACGGTCGGCTCAGTCAAGGCCAAGGAGGGCGCGACGGGTTGGTCCGACACGTGGATGGTCGCGAAGGACACACCCAACCTCAACTGCGCCTACAAGTGGCTTGACTGGATTGCATCTCCCGAGGTCAATCAGCAGGCGACGGCATGGTTCGGCGAGGCGCCGAGCAACGTCAAGGCCTGCGATATCGATCCCGAGCAGTGTGCGACGTACCACGCCAACGAGCCGGCGTACTGGGAGAACGTCTACTACTGGAACACCCCGACCGAGGTCTGCCTCGATGGGCGCAGACGCGTCAAGTGCGTGCCCTACTCGGAGTGGTCGAAGGCTTGGTCGGAGCTCCGCTCTTAAGTAGGTCAAGGCAGCGAGGGAACCCATGGCAACGACGACGGCAAGTCCCCCGAAGGGGGGCTTCGGCTATCGCCATCCGCGTGCGCGGCTGGCGGCGCTGCTCGCGGCGCCGATGGCGTGGCTGGTCGTCGTCTACCTGGGTTCCCTCGCTGCGCTCTTCCTCACGGCCTTCTGGACTGTCGATGGCTTCACCGGTGCGCTCGTGCGCACCTTCACCCTCGAGAACTTCGTCGACGTGTTCACGACCCCGGCGTACCTGCAGACAATGCTGCGCACGCTCGGGATCGCCATCTCAGTGACGCTGCTGTGCCTTCTCATCGGAGTGCCGGTGGCGTTCTTCATGGCGCGCGTGGCGCGGCCACGCTGGCAGCCGTTGCTCGTCGCGCTCATCCTCACGCCCCTGTGGGCCAGCTACCTCGTGAAGGTGTATGCCTGGCGGGCGATGCTCAGCCCTGAGCAGGGTGTCCTCGCCTGGTTCCTCACACCCTTGGGGCTCGATAGCCCGGGCTTCGGTGAGCTGAGCATCATCGTCACGCTCACGTACCTCTGGCTGCCCTACATGATCCTGCCGGTCTACGCGGGATTCACGCGTGTGCCTCACTCCATGCTCGATGCCTCCGCCGATTTGGGCGCCAAGGGCTGGCGCACCTTCCGCAGTGTCATCGTGCCGATCATCTTCCCCACGATGGTGGCGGGATCGATCTTCACCTTCTCGCTTAGCCTCGGCGACTACATCACCGCGCAGATCGTGGGCGGCAAGGTCATCATGCTCGGCAATGTCGTGCAGCAGAACTACGTCACCAACCTGCCCTTTGCGGCAGCCTTCGCCACGATCCCGGTGATCATCGTTTTGCTCTACCTCGCGGCTGTCCGCCGCACCGGCGCCCTGGACAACCTGTGACGACCGGCCGCGGCACCAAGGTCGCCCTGTCGATCTTCGCCGTCATCGCCTTCCTCTTCGTCTACATCCCACTTGCCGTCGTGCTCATCAACTCATTCAATGCGGGGGAGACGCTCTCCTGGCCTCCGCAGGGCTTCTCCGTGAGGTGGTGGGAGGCGGCGGTCTCCAATGAGGGCGTCCGCGAAGCACTGGTCACGAGCGTGGTGCTCGGCATCTGCGCAACCGCCGTCGCGCTGGTGCTCGGCACACTGGCTGCTCTCGCGCTGGGTCGCTTCAACTTCTTTGGCCGGGACTCCGTCAGCCTGCTCATCATCCTGCCGATCGCATTGCCGGGCATAGTCACCGGCATCGCGCTCAACAACGTCTTCACGACGTTCCTCGGTGGCTTGACCTTTTTCACCTTGATCGTCGCCCACTCCACCTTTTGCATCGTGGTCGTCTACAACAACGCCCTCGCGCGCGTGCGCCGCCTAGGCGGCAATGTGGAGGAGGCGTCGGCCGATCTGGGTGCGCGCGGATGGCAGACCTTCGTGCATGTGACGTTCCCGCTTATGCGCTCGGCGCTGGCAGCGGGTGCGCTCCTGGCCTTTGGTTTGTCGTTCGACGAAATCATCGTGACGACGTTCACGGCAGGACCGGGGATCACGACCCTGCCGATCTGGATCTACCAGAATCTCTTCCGCCCCAACCAGGCGCCGATCGTCAACGTCGTTGCGGCGTTCCTGGTCATCGTCTCGATCCTGCCGATCTACATCGTTCAGCGCTTCTCCAGCGCCGACGAGCGCGGCGGCGGCGTGATGTAGTGCGACCTAGGCCGCTTGCCATGTGGCGGAATCGCCCGTGACGATGGCCCGATAGGCCCCGGCGGGTAGTGCCGCCAACGGCTGCAGCACCAGGCGTTCGACTGTGCGGAGCATCTCGCGTGCGCCGTACTCCCTGCTGAAGCCGATCCTGGCAATGAGGTCGAGGAGATCCTGGCTCGCCTCCACCTGATAGCCGCGCTCGCGGAGCACGGCCAGCGCATCCGCCGTGCGCATCCGGGCGATCTCCGTGACAGCCTCCGGCGACAAGGGCGTGAAGACGAGGATCTCGTCGATCCGATTGAGCAGTTCGGGGCGCATGGTCCTGCGCAGGATCTCCCGCACCGTGGATGTGTCGGCCGCTGCGCTCCCCGGATTGTCGACGAAGCCGATCGCACCCTTGTCACTGAAGGTCTCCGCACCGAGGTTGGTCGTCATGACGATGACGACCTCGCGGAAGTCCGCGGTCGCACCCCGTAGGTCCGTGAGCCGCCCTGCATCGAAGACCTGCAAGAAGGTGTTCCATACCTGGGAATCGGCCTTCTCGATCTCGTCGAGTAGCAGGACACATCGCGGTGTGCTGCGTATCTGCGTCGTGAGCCAGCCCGACGGATCGTCGTGTCCGACGTAGCCCGGTGGCGAGCCCACGAGCTTGGCGACGGTGTGCTCGCTGTGCAGCTCGCTCATGTCGATGCGCACGAGGGAACCGTCGCTGCCGAAGAGGGCCCGTGCCATAGCCAGGGCCAGCGCGGTCTTGCCCACGCCGGTCGGCCCGGCGAAGAGGAAGACACCGTCGGGCCGGTGAGGATTCAGGTCGAGCTGTGCAACGGTGACGGCGAGTCGACCCGCCACGGTGTCGATGGCGGCGTCCTGCCCAACGATCTGCTCCCGAAGTGCCAGGGCGAGGGCCTTCGGGTCCACGCGGCGCTCAGTTGGTCGAATGACGGGCACATCCTCAGGTGTGGCGGCCCGGGAATGTCGCGCGGCCCGCGTTGCCGCGATATCGAGGCGACGTATCGCCAGGGCCGGGTGGGTGCCGAGGTCGCCGTCCTGGGCGGGAGCGAGGGCGGCATCGATGGTTGCGGCATCCATGGCGACTCCGTGGAAGGCCCCGATGTCGGCGGCTCGCGCGTCGATGATCGAACGCAGGATGTCATCGGGTAGCGGAGGGAGCTTGACCCTGGCGAACTCATCCACCAATTCCCGGTCTGTCCCCTGAAGGCGGGGAAGGTAGTCCGTGGGGATCACGACCACGATCCGCTGGCCTTCCTGCTCGAAGACAGGACGCAGAGCGGCGATATATGCGCCGGCGACACCGCCCGCGAACCCGAGGCCCAAGGCGATCTCGATGTCATCCACGAAGATCACGGCATTGCCTGGCGCTAGTCGGAGCATCTCGGTGAGTGCCGCCAGTTGGCGTTCGCCGGGCGTGCGAGCGTTGTCGATCCGGACGACCGGGATGCCACGGGTGGCGAGTGAGCCAGCGAGCGCGGAGGCTATCGCCGTGCGTCCGCTCCCCTCCTCCCCGACAAGGAGGACGGGCGTGGACTGCTTGCGGTCGAGGTGGTCGAGGATGGCATCGACCGTCGCGCTGCGGCCGACGATGGAGTCGTCGGGGGGCACGATGCGCACGCTGTCACTGAGCGCCTCCGGAATGGCGAACGCCGTACCCTCCATGGGCTCCGGCGTGGACTCACTGATCGCATGGGAGAGGGCTGCCGCGACGGCGTCGATGTCTCCGGACTTCAGTAGCGGTTCGAGGGCGACGACATCTGCCCGGAGATCGGGTGAGTCGTAGGTCACCGGAAGGCGTGCGAGCGCCGCCTCTGCAGCGGGAAGTATCGAAGTCAGTGCCTGCGGGTGGCGTTCGTGGAGCACGATCGCGAGATGGGCGGGTACGACGGAACCGTGCCCGCGCCGCTTGGCCTCGGCTCGAGCATCATCGAGCAGACCGGTGAGATCGCCCATCATCGTCAATTGTCGGCGTACTTCACGCCGCCGAACTCGGTTACGAAGTCCTCGTCCATGGCGTTAGCCGTATTGGCGAGGGCGAGAACAGGGATCGTGAGCTCCTGGGGATCGAGGAAGTCACCGACGAGGGTCTCGGTCAAGTAGACGTACGCCGTTCCCTTGTGCTCCCCTTCCTCCTCGTAGACGCTCATGCACAGGTGCCCGAAGTACCACCGGTCAGACTCGCGGGCAATCTTCTCGAAAAGGGCCGGAGTGACGGGGACGAAGAAGGCCACCGGAGCGGTGAGGGTTACGAACACGACGCGCGGCTCATCCTGGGGCGCAAAGTTGATGTAGACGCGGGTGGATCCGCGGTCGACGGTGATCCGGCCGAGCTGGTCGAGCCCGATCTCAGTCTCCCTCAGCAGGAGCGTCTGGACCTTGGCGCGCACGGCGTCGACGGCGGCCTGAGAGTCCCATGCTGTGGGTGTTGCCTCCGGTGGGGCGTCGCTCATGGCGCGGACGCTACTCGCCGCAGTGTCAGTTCGCGCAGTACTCGGTGATCTTGGTAACCGTGCCGCCCAGGGCCTCGGCGACCTGGGCCGGCCCTATGCCCACGGTGGAGAGTGTGACCGACAGCCACGCATCCCCGGTGGCCACCTCGAGGTTGCCCTGCTCATCAGGGATCTGAGCGCACAACTCCAGTTTTGCCTTCCCGATCTCGTCGGCGGAATCCGCGACGATCACGACCACGCCACCGGTCTCGCCGAGCGCGCAGGTCACCGCGGTGGCGACGATCCCCTCCTCCACGGGAGCCGTGGATGTGTCGGTGCAGGTGATGCCCGCGGCCTCGAGCTTCGGCACGACCTCCTCCGCCTTCAGCGGGGAGGCGGATCCCCCGCATGCAGCGAGCAGGAGTGCGGCGGCTGCGGAGACAACGGCGACGGCGCGACGATTCGGCATGCGGCGAGGTTAGCGCAGCGCCCGACCGGATCTGCGCCCGCAAGCGACGCTAAGACTTGGCTTAACGTCACTTACGGGCGCAGGTGGGAACCGGCCTTGTCAGGAGGCGCGGAGTCCTGTCGGATTGCCCACACCGGAGACACACATCCCGAAGTGGCGCACCTTGCCGCCAGCCGGAATCGTGCCGCCCCAGCTGGGTGCCTTGACCACAGCGACCGGCCCGACCAGTGCGACCGTGCCGCTCCAGGACTGGGTGATGGTCGTGCGGGGAGCGAGCGTGAAGCCTGCCGTCCACGTCGACACAGCCCTGGTCGAGCTATTGGTCACCTCGAGCGTGTAGCACGCACCGCTCTCCCACTTCGAGTCCACGATGAAGCGCGCGGTCAGAGCACTCGTCGGAGTCGGCGTCGGCGTCGGGGTGGGCGTCGGCGTCGGCGTCGGAGTCGGCGTCGGAGTCGGAGTGGGTGTGGGCGTCGGTGTGGGCGTCGGTGTGGGTGTGGGTGTCGGTGTCGGCGCCGCGGCGTTGCGCGTGGCGCAGTAGCCGAAGCTGGTGGGGCTGCCGGCCTTGACCATGTGGTTCCACGCCGCGCCCCCCACGCTCACCGTGCCGTCGGGCTGCGTCGTACGCACGCCGTTCCACAGATCAGTGACCGTGATGGCCTTCGGCAGGTCCACGCGCCAGTGCTTCTCCGTTGTCGACGTGGTCGCGACGATGACATCGCTGCAGTAGCCCGGTCCCCAGTCACTGGTCACGACAGTGGTGGCTGTGACGCCCTCCGTCGTGCCCGGCATCGTCGGAGTCGGAGTCGGCGTCGGCGTGGGTGTCGGGGTAGGTGTGGGTGTCGGCGTGGGTGTCGGGGTAGGCGTCGGAGTCGGCGTAGGCGTCGGTGTCGTCGATGCGCCCATGAGGTCGCGGAGCAGCGCCATCTTGTCGGCGTGCACCGTCCGCCAGTCGTCGGTGAGCACGCCACCGGTGTCGCCGGAGTTCGGATTCCACGACCAGAAGGTCCAGCTCATGCCCTTGGACTTCATGTACGACGTGAACTGGGTGATCCAACGGCCCTCGACAGTGGTGGGCGAGACGCTCTTGGCGCCAAACTCACCGACGAAGATGGGGGCGATGCCCTGCTCGTGGATGTAGCCGAAGCCCTTCTGCCAGCGGTCGGCGAGGATCGCTGCCATGTTGGGGTCGGAGAACCACGGCTGAGCGAAGACGCCGGGACCGTACTCGTGGGGTGAGTAGACCAGGCGATTGGCGATGGGAAGACGCACGGGGTTGTTGCGGACTCCCTCGAGGTTGCCGCCCCACCAGTGGGTGGTCAACTGCTGGCCGCCGGCTACGGGCCCTTCGATGCCCTCGACGACGATGAGCACCTCGGGGTTGCGGGCGAGGACAGCGGCGCCCGCGCGCTCGGCGGCGCGGCGCCAGTCGGTGGCGAGACCGGTGCCCCATGTGGCGGGGCCGTGGGGCTCGTTCTTCAGATCGAAGGCCACGACGTGATCGGAGGGGGCATACCGCGTCGCCAGCATCTCCCAGGTGGAGATCCAGTCGGCCTCGGTGAAGCCGGCCTGGCCGTACCAGAGTCCGTCCATGAATCCGTCATTTGCCTGCGAGTGGTTGTCGAGGATGACCATGAGTCCCAGGCGGCCGGCTTCGGCGATGACGGCGTCCATGACCTGCAGCGGTGTCTTGCCTTGGAGGTCGGCGTTGCGGCCGCCGCCGTAGTCGATGCCCGTGGTGGTCGTGCCGCGCATGGCCTGCAGGGAGAAGGGAATGCGGATCGTGTTGAAGCCCAGGTCATCGATCTGCTTGAGCATGTCCTTGTAGTCGCGCGTCCACAGCCCATGTGGCGCCTGGTTGGAGGTCTCGAGACCGAACCAGTTGACGCCCTGCCAGATGACCGTCTTGCCCTGCGAGTCGGTGATGCGGTTGCCCGAGGTTACGAGCGGGTAGTCGATCGCGCCGGTGATCGGCGTGGGCGTCGGAGTTGGCGTCGGAGTTGGCGTCGGTGTAGGCGTGGGAGTCGGCGTCACCGTGCCGGATGAGTTGAGGGTGACATCGGAGCACGAGTAGAACGCCTCCGGAGAGTCGCTGCGCTGCCAGACGGTGTAGAGGATGTGCCGGCCTTGGCGCTGCGGCATGTCCACGCGCATTGTCGTGACCGCCTCCAGCGGGCGGAATCCCGTGTCGTGCACGAGCTCGAGGTCGGACCACTTCAGCGGCTTGGTGACATCGAAGCCGGCCTTGGTCAGGTAGACGCGGAAGTAGCGCGTCGCGTGCGGCGCGGTGGACTCCCACGTGAGCGTGTACTTGCCATCAGCGTCGGGCCGCAGATTCGTGGTCTTCCACTGGGTGGACGGGGTGTCGAAGGCGGCGTACTTGCTGCGCCCGGCGCTGCAGAGCTGGCCGTCCGGGATCAGGGCCTGATGGTTGCCGTTGGCCGCGGGCTGATTGACCTCGGTCCAGTCGTAGAGGGCCTGCGGGTTGGCCTGCCATGCGGTGGCGCACATCGGTGCGCTGCGGTCGCCGTGGAAGCACTCCCAGATTCGAGAGGAGGGCAGCGAGAGGGAGCCATGGGCCTGGGCGGGTGCGGCGATCACCACCCCGGTGAGGGTGGCCGCCACGGCGGTCAGCGAAGCCAGGAGTGCCAGGGATCGGCGTGGGCGGATCATGATGCCTCCGTGTGTGATGTGGCGCGGTGGGGGGATGCCGCTGCTACACCATTCGGGTGAGCACCGTTGTGAAGCGCGATAGCGGGGTGAAACGTGCATCTCACGTGCGCGTTTCGCCCCGCCATCGAATTGCCTAGCCGACCAGTTCTGCGTTGAGCGCGTCGATGAGTACGCCGCCGCGGTCACCGCTCAGTTCCCAGAGCATGACGCCGCCGAGACCGAGGGATTCCAGGTAGCGGGCCTTGGCCTGCATGGACTGGGCGTCGTCGTAGGAGATGAAGACGCCGGTCGCCCGATCCCAGAGGTAGGGCACCTTGGAGACCGAGTCCCAGTAGCGGGTCATCCGCGGCAGGTAGTTGGCCTTGATGTCGTCGTAGTCGAGGACGCCCGCCTCCCACGTGCCCGTGGACGCCCCGGTGCCCGCAGAGTGCAGGCCGGTGCCGCTGGTGCCGGGGGTGACCCCACTCCAACCGCGGCCGTAGAGCGGCATGCCGAGCACGAGCTTGCTCGCGGGCATTCCGCTGGCGAGGTAGGCGCGCACTGAGGTGTCGATGTCGAAGCCGGCCGGGCCGTTGTCCGCCGCGGAGCGGTAGAGCGGGGCGTTGTGCCCGGTGGCCTTGTCCCACGACCCGTTGTAGTCGTAGGACATGAGGTTGATCCAGTCGAGCGTCGCAGCCAGCTTGCCGATTTCGAGGTTCTGCAAGGTCGAGGGCCCGGCCGGTGCGGCGATGGTGAGGAGGTACTCGCGGCGATCCTCCGCCTCGCGTCGATCGAGCTCGGCACGGAAGTCCTTCATCAGGGTCGTGTAGTTGACCTTGTCCGCGGCAACTCCGGTGGTGGGCCCGCCCGAGACGGGGTACTCCCAGTCGATGTCGATCCCATCGAAGCCGTACTTCTCCATGAAGTCGGCGCACGACTTCACGAAGGTCGCTCGCTTCGCGGGGTCGCTTGCGATGCCGGAGAACTGGCCTGACCAGGTCCAGCCACCGACGCTGATCAGCGTCTTCAGGTGCGGATACTTCGCCTTGAGCTTGAGGAGCTGATTGAAGTTGCCGCGCATGGCGGTGCTGTCCCAGCTGTCTCCCGCGAAGAATTTGTCCACGTCGGCGTAGGAGTCACCGAGCACGCACTGGCCGTTGGCGATATTGGCGAAGGCGTAGTTGATGTGGGTGACTTTGTCGCCGGGGATCTGCGACACCTGATAGTTGCGACCGTACGTCGACCAGCCTGTGTAGTAGGCGACCACGCGCTCATCGCTGAGAGGGGCAGGCGTGGGCGTCGGCGTAGGCGTAGGTGTGGGAGTCGGCGTCGGTGTGGGCGTGGGAGTCGGCGTCGGTGTCGGCGTCGGTGTCGGTGTCGGCGTGGGCGTAGGAGCCGGTGTCGACCCACCCGTGACCGTGATCGCGCAGGGCACGGTGGTGCCTCCGAGCGTGGCCGTGCACGTGGTCGGCTTCGGCATACCCGTCGCTGTGGCGTCGGAGAATCCGAAGGACGTCGACGCTCCCGCTGCGAGCGCGCCGTTCCAGGATGCATTGCGTGCGGCGAAGCGGCCGTTGGCGTGCTCACCGGTGGCATTCCAGATCGATCCGACTGCTCCTGCCCAGGGGAAGGAAACCGACCACGATGAGGCGGCCGTGCTGCGACCGTTCCTGACCGAGACGTCCACCGTGCGGCCGGTGCCCCAGTCGCTCACGGCCTTTACCGAGACCTGGACAGACCCGGTGCCGGGTGTCGGAGTCGGAGTCGGAGTCGGCGTGGGCGTCGGCGTGGGCGTGGGTGTCGGAGTCGGCGTGGGCGTGGGCGTGGGCGTCGGAGTGGGCGTGGGCGTCGGCGTGGGAGCCGGTGCCGTGCGCGTCGCGCAGTAGCCGAAGCTCGTAGGACTGCCGGCCTTCACCATGTGGTTCCACGCGGCGCCACCCACCGAGACAGTGCCGTCGGGCTGGGTGGTGCGTACGCCGTTCCACAGGCTGCTCACTGTGATGCCCTTGGGCAGGTCGACGCGCCAGTGCTTGTCCATCGTTGACTGGGTCGACACGACCACGTCACTGCAGTAGCCCGCGCCCCAGTCACTCGTCACGATCGGTGTCGCGACGACACCCTCGGTGACGCCGGGCATCGTCGGAGTCGGCGTAGGTGTGGGAGTCGGTGTCGGTGTGGGAGTCGGTGTCGGAGTCGGCGTGGGCGTGGGCGTGGGCGTGGGAGTCGTCCCGGATCCACCGAGGGTCACATCAGAGCACGAATAAAAGGCCTCGGGGGAGTCGCTGCGCTGCCAGACGGTGTAGAGGATGTGACGTCCCTGGCGTGCGGGCAGATTCATGCGCAGCGTCGTGGTGGCCTCGCGTGCGCGGGGGCCGGAGTCGTGCACGAGTTCGAGGTCGGCCCAGCGCAGCGGCTTGGTCGGGTCGAAGCCCGCGCGCGTGATGAAGACCTGGTAGTACGCCGTGGCGTGCGGCGCTGATGACGTCCACGTCAGGGTGTACTTGCCGTCGGCGTCCGGCGTGAGGTTCGTCGTTTTCCACTGCGTGGACGGGGTGTCGAAGATCGCGTACTTCTCGCGACCGGCCGAGCACAACTGGCCGTCCGGGATGATCTGGCGGTGCTGGCCGGCGGCCGCACCCTGATTGATCTCGTTCCAGTCATAGAGCGCCTGCGGACTGGTGCGCCAGGCCTCGGCGCACAGGGGTGACGTGCGGTCGCCGTAGAAGCATTCCCAGATGCGAGACGACGGATTCGACATGGAGCCATGAGCCTGCGCGGGCCCCGCGCCAACCCCCACGGCGGTGAGCATCGCGGCGACAATGCTGAAGGAACCGATGAGGGCGGTGCCGGCGCGTCTGGTGCGCAGCGGGGTCTTCACGAGAATCTCCTGTCCGAATCGAAGGTGCACGGGCGTGCACGATGATCTGGACTCCGAGCCTCATGCC